>NZ_JACCBG010000001.1:4030000-4270706 GCF_013409645.1 Nocardioides panaciterrulae
GTCCGCGGTGACGGCGCGCAGCAGCAGGATGTCCCGCGCCGTCTGGGTGCCGAACGACGTCCGGAAGGGCGACACCAACGGCATCGCGATGCGTCGCAGCTCCACGCCCTCGAGCTTCACGTTCACTGGCAAGCGTCTCCTTCGTACGGCAGGACGAGATAGCCCTGCTCCTTGTCGAACCCGGCGACGCGGCCGCCGGCCTGCAGCGCGACGAGCAGCTGGTCGCGCACCTTGGTGCGCCAGCCCCGGGCCTGCTCGGGATCGGCGAGGCGCAGCGCCTCGATGTCACGCGGCACGTGCACCCAGGAGGCGGCGGCACCGCTCGGCACCACCGCGCGCACCCGGGTGCCGGCGCACGCGGCGTCGACCTCGGGCGTGGCCAGCGACCAGTGGACCAGGATGCGATCGCTCTCGTCGTGACGGTTGATGCCGTCGGTCATCGCACCGTAGAAGTCGGGGAGGTACTCCGCGACGCGCGCCCCGAGCTTGGCGAGGTTGAAGTAGGCGTTGCGGGAGACGAGCGGGTCGTAGGTCCACTCCATCAGCTCGATGCCGCGGTCGAGGCACCACGCGCGCTGGTGGAGCTTGAGCGCGAAGCCCGCGTGCCGGCCGGCCACGGCCGGGGTCACGCCGGCGATGTGGCTGTGCATCGTGCGGGCGGCCGGGGTGGAGTGGAAGCCGACACAGACCCCGACCATCGCGCCGTCCGGGCGGTCCGCGTCGTACGCGCCGGCGACGTAGCTCTCCGCCTTGCCCATCGCGCGCAGCAGCTCGGCGCTCATCGGAGGGTTGTCGGGCACCCCCCAGATCCGGCCGAGCACCGCCGCGGCCTCCTGCAGCTCCCCGACCCCCGAGAGCTCGCGTACGGCGACGCGGGCCCGGACGGCCGCCGCGTCGTACGACGCCCATGCCTGCGTGGTCATCCCCGCTCCCCGTGTGGTGCCAGCAGGTCCTCGAGCAGTGCCCGGAGCAGGACGGTGCGGTCGACCAGCCGGCCGACGAGGACGTGCTCGTCGTCCGCGTGCGCCCCGCCGCCGACGGCGCCGAGGCCGTCGAGGGTCGGGGTGCCGACGCCGCCGGTGAAGTTGCCGTCGGAGGCCCCGCCCACCGACGCCCGGGTGGGCTCCGGCAGCCCGAGCCGGGCGGCGACCGCCCGGACCCGCTCGAAGAGCCCGAGCGACGCGCTCTCCTCCAGCGGGGGCCGGTTGATGCCGCCGTTGACGTGTACCTTCGCCCCCGCCAGCACTGGCCGCAGCGACCGCAGCGCCGCGTCCACCCGCTCCTGCTCGACCGCGGTCCACGCCCGTACGTCGACCGCGAACCGCGCGCTTGCAGGCACGGTGTTGGTGGTGGTGCCGGAGGTCGCCGCGGTGGTGGTCACCGTCGTGCCGGCGGCCGGGTCGGCCATGCCGGCGACAGCGAGGACCTGGTGGGCCAGCTCGATGGTCGCGTTCACGCCCTTCTCGGGCTCCAGCCCGGCGTGGGCCGCCCGGCCGACGACGTCGATCTCATAGAGGGACACGCCCTTCCGGGCGGTCTTGAGCGAGCCACCGGCGGCCGAGGCCTCCAGCACCAGCACCGCCGAGGCCGTGCGGGCCTCGTCCTCGATCAGCTCCCGCGAGGTCGCCGAGCCCAGCTCCTCGTCACCGGTGACCAGCAGGGTCACCCCCGGCGGGGTCGGCGAGGCCGGCGATGGCGTGCAGCGCCATCGTGAGCCCGGCGAGCATGTCGAAGCAGCCGGGTCCACGCAGCACACCGCCGGTGACGGTGAACGGCGCCCGCTCGAGCGTCCCCACCGGCCACACGGTGTCGTGGTGGGCGAGCACCAGCACCGTGCCCGCCGCCCGCGCGTCCCCGAACCGCCAGCGCAGGTGGTGGACGCCGCCGATCACGATGCGTTCGGGTGCCACGCCGAGCCGCTCCGTGCCGAGCCGGGCCACCAGGTCGGCCGACCGCTCGACCGCGCCCAGGTCGCTCGAGGGCGACTCGCACTCGACGAGCTCACGCAGGTCGGCGAGCAGGGCGTCGAGCGCCGGGGTGGAGCTCGTGGTCCCGATCGTCATCAGGCTGGCTTCTTCGGGGTGGCTCGGGCGCCGAAGTGGATGTACTCCTCGCCGGTGGGCAGCGAGTAGAAGCGGACCGGGTAGTAGGCCTCGCTCTTGTCCGGCTTGACCGCGAAGAGCGCCTCGGCGACCGGGATCAGCTCGTGTGTCTCCGGCTCGGCATCGCCCGAGGCCTCCGCCACCGGCCCGGAGACGGTCGTGCGCATCCAGGTCCGGCCGTCCTCGACGTAGACCTCCTCGACCACGGACTCGCGGGCGTAGGTCCCGAGGTACGGCGTGGGGTCGACCTCGACCGGCTCGGCCGGAAGCTCGAACGGGGCGGGGAGGTGCACGTCGACGAGGGCGGAGAAGATCTCCTCGTAGAGCTCCTGGTAGAGCGGGATCGCGCTGCCGATGTTGGTGTTGACCGAGACCGCGATGCCGGCCTCGGGCAGCAGTCGCAGGAAGGCGGCCTGGCCGATGGTGTTGCCGTCGTGGCCGATCGCGCGGGTCCCGTTCCAGTCGCAGCGGAACCAGCCGAGCCCCCAGGAGTCGCCGAGGAGGATCTTCTCGGGGCACTCGGTCTGGTAGTCGGCCATCGCCGCGACGCTCGCCTCGGACAGCAGGCGGGTGCCGTCCTTGGCCAGGCCACCGGTCAGGTGCATCCGGGCGAACGCGAGCACGTCCTCGGGCCGTGAGGTGATGAGGCCCGCCGGGCCGACCGAGCGCGGCAGGCCCCACACCGGGGCGGTCTGGGGGTCGTCGCCGCCCTTGAGGTGGCCCATGGCGTGCCCGAAGACCATCGCCTCCTCGGGCAGGGTCGTGGTGTGGGTCAGTCCGAGCGGCGCGAAGAGGCGCTCCTTCATGGCCTGGTCCCAGGTGTGCCCGGTGACGACCTCGATGATCCGTCCGAGCAGCGAGAAGCCGGAGTTGCAGTACGACCAGGTGGCGCCGAGCGGGTGGTTCTGGGCGGCTTCGCCCAGCTGGGCGACGTACTTCTCGAGCGCGTCGTCGCCGCGGCCGGTGTCGGTGAAGACGTCGCCGTCGATGCCGCTGGTGTGGGTCAGCAGGTTCCAGACCGTCACCTTCTTGGTGACCTCCGGGTCGCGCAAGGAGAGCTCGGGGATGATCTCCACGACCGGGGTGTCGAGGGCGAATCGACCCTCGTCGACCAGCTGCATGACCACCGTCGCGGTCCACACCTTCGAGACGGAGCCGATCTGGAAGACCGAGTTCGTGGTGGCGACCTGGCCGGTGCCGGCGTGCAGGACGCCGGTCGCGGTGGTGAAGACCTCGTCCTCGCCGCCATCGGTGCTCAGGCGCAGGATGCCGAGCTGGGCCCCGGGGATGCCGTGCTTCTTCACCAGCTCGGCGAAGCGGGCCTCCCAGTGGGCGGCGTCGATCGCGGGGCCGGTTCCAGAGTCAGCTGCGGTGGTGGTCATGGGCGGGTCTCCTTCGTCGGGTGGGTGCCGTGGCCGCCGGGGATGGCGGCCAGGAGCTGGCGGGTGTACTCGTGCTGGGGACGTCCGAGCACCTCAGCCGTGGGGCCGTGCTCGACGATGCGGCCGCCCTCGAGCACGGCCACCCGGGTCGCGACGTAGCGGACGACTGCCAGGTTGTGCGAGATGAACAGCATCGAGAGGCCGAGCTGCCGCTGCATCTCGCGGACCAGGTTGAGGACGGCGCCCTGCACCGAGACGTCGAGCGCCGAGGTGATCTCGTCCGCGATCACCACCTGCGGACGCCCGGCGAGGGCACGCGCGAGCGCGACCCGCTGGCGCTGGCCGCCCGAGAGCTGGCCGGGCAGCTGCACGGCCCGGTCGGCATCGAGGTGGACCAGCTCGAGCAGCCGGGCGATCTCGGCCCGGCGGTCGGCGCGCGAGTGCCGGGTGGGGATGGCCTCGGCGATGCTCTCGCCGATGGTCATCCGCGGGTCGAGCGAGGAGAACGGATCCTGGAACACCATTTGGATCGGGCGGCGCCCGCGGTACCGGATCGGCTCGCCGTCGAGCAGGATCCGGCCGCCGTGCACCGGAGCCAGGCCGACCGCCGCCTTGGCCAGCGTCGACTTGCCCGACCCCGACTCGCCGACCAGGCCGACGATCTCGCCGTCCGGCACGGTCAGGCTGACGTCGTCGAGGACCGTGCTCGCGCCGTAGCGGACCGTGACCCGGTCGAAGCGGAGCTCGCTCATGCGGTTGCCTCCTCGGCGGCCACGACCTCGATCGGCTCCCCCGCGTGCCAGCAGGCGACGCGGTGCCCGGCCGGGTCGGCGTCCAGCGCGGGGTCCTGCTCGCGGCACACGTCGGTGGCGAGCGGGCAGCGGGCGGCGTACGCGCAGCCTGTCGGGACCCGGGAGGGGTCGACCGGTTGACCGGGGATGGTCGCCAGCGGGGCGTTGATGTCGGTGGTCATGTCCGGGACGGCGGCGACGAGCGCCCGGGTGTACGGGTGACGGGCCCGGGTCCGCAGGTCCGCGGTCGGGAGGTCCTCCACGATCCGGCCGGCGTACATGACCAGGACGCGGTCGCAGACGTCGGAGACCACCGAGACGTCGTGGCTGATCAGGAGGAGCGCGGCCCCCTCCTCGCGGCGGACGTCCTGCAGCAGCGCCAGCACCTGGCTCTGCACCGTCACGTCGAGGGCGGTGGTCGGCTCGTCGGCGATGATGAGCCGGGGGCTGCCCATGAGGCCCATGCCGATCATGGCGCGCTGCCGCATGCCGCCGGAGAACTCGAAGGGGTACTGGCGGGCCCGGCGCTCGGGCTCGCGGACCCGGACCGCGCCCAGCCGGTCGACGGCGCGGGCGGAGGCCGACTTGCGGCTGAGGCCCTGATGGTGGCGGCCGACCTCGGCGAGCTGGCTGCCGATGCGCATGGTGGGGTTGAAGGACGTCATCGGGTCCTGGAAGACGACCGCGAGGGAGGTGCCGAGCAGCTTGTCGTGCGAGCCCTCGAGCAGGTCGGCGCCGCAGAAGGCGAGGTGCTTCGCGTCGACCCGGCCGGGCTCCTCGACCAGCTGCGCGATCGCCAAGGCCGTCAAGGACTTGCCGGACCCCGACTCGCCGACGACGCCGACGGCCTCCCCGGCACGGATGCCGAAGGACAGTCCGCGCACGGGCCGGATCGGCCCGTCCGCGCCCGGGAAGGTGACCCGCAGATCGCGGACGTCCAGGACGAGCTCGCGGTCTGCCACGTGGTCGTGCCGGAGGTCGGACGCCGGCGTCTCGCCGCTCGGCGCGTGCAGCGCCTTTCCGAGGCCGGTCGCCGCCGAGATGCCGAAGGCCCCGGCGATCGCCTCTCCGGTGAGGTTGAAGGCCAGGCCGGCGATGACGACCATGATGCCGGGCGCGAGCGCGGCCAGCGGGTGCACGTAGATGCCGCTCAGGCCGTCCTGCATCAGCCGGCCCCAGTCGTAGGCCGGCGCCTGCACGCCGAGCCCGAGGAAGGACAGGCCGGCGAAGCTGAGCAGGATCGCGCCCGCCGTGATCGTGACGTTCACGACGAGCGGCTCGGCCACGTTGGGCAGCACGTGCCGGGCCATGATCCGCAACCGGCCGACGCCGGCGACGCGGGCGGCCGCGACGTACTCGAGGCCGGCGACGCCGGCGACCAGCGTCTGGCAGAGCCGGGCCATGCCCGGCGCGACGGCGATGCCGATGGCGAGCACCGCGCCGCGCGCGCCGACGCCGAAGATGACTGCGAACACCAGGACCAGCAGCAGGCCGGGGAACGCGACGAACACGTTGACGACCGCCGTGACCAGCCTTCCGAGCCGCCCTTCGAGCAGCAGCGGTGCGACGCCGAGCAGCAGGCCGACCACCGTCCCGAGCGCGGTCGCGAGGAGCGTCAGCACCAGCGACAGTCGCGTCGCGACGAGCACGCGGAAGAACAGGTCGCGGCCCAGGTTGTCGGTGCCGAACCAGTGCTGCGCCGAGGGACCGGCCAGCAGGTGCTCGGTGTCGACGGCGCTGGCGCGGTCGCCCCAGAGGATGGGGGCCAGGACCGCCAGGAGCACGGTGAGGGTGAGCAGGCCCAGCCCGACCATGCCGACGGGGGTCTTGTAGATGCGAGACCAGCGGCGGGACATCACAGGTCACCGATCGTGGAGCGAGGGTCGAGCACGGCGAGCGCCACGTCGACGAGCGTGTTGATGACGAGCACCCCGACGCCGTAGACGAGGACGGTGCCCTGGACGACGGGGTAGTCCTTGGTCACGATCGACTGCACGATCGTGCTGCCCAGGCCCGGCCAGGCGAAGACGTTCTCGACCAGTACGGTGCCCGCGATCATCGAGGCCAGCATCATGCCGGCCAGCGTGAGCGTCGCGGTGACGGCGTTGGGCAGGGCGTGCCGCAGGTGGATCCGGAGCGCCGGGAGCCGCTTGGCGCGGGCGGTGCGGATGTAGTCGGTCTCGAGCACCGAGAGCATCTCGACGCGGACGATGCGGGCCAGCACCGCGGCCGGCCCGATCGCCAGCGCGAGGGCGGGTAGGACGTAGGAGGAGGCGCCGGCGCGGCCGGCCACCGGGAACCACGGCAGGTTGACGGCGAAGACGCAGACGAGGGCGACGCCGACGAGGAAGTCGGGGATCGAGCCGAGTACGACGCTCGCGCCGGCGAACGTCAGCTCGGTGCGCCGGCGCCGGGAGCGCCGGGTCGCGACCGCGACCACGACGCCCAGCGGCACCGAGACGAGGATCGCGACGACGAACGCGAGGACCGCCAGCGACGCGGTGGCCGGGAGCCGCTGCGCGATGGTCTCCGAGACCGGGAGCTGCGTGCTGATGGACTCCCCCAGGTCGCCGCGGAGCAGGTTCACCAGGTAGTGCAGGTACTGCGTGAGCAGCGGGTCGTCGAGCCCGAGCGCATGCCGCTTCGCGACGACGAGCTCGGGCGGGGCCGTCATCCCGAGCGCCGCCCGGACCGGGTCGCCCGGCACCAGGTGGATCATCAGGAAGGACAGGGTGATCAGTACCCAGAGCGACACCAGCAGCCGCCCGGTCCGGCGGAGCGCGAAGCGGCTCCACCTCCCGCCCACCAGGCCCTTCGACTTCGGGGTGGGCAGGGACGGAGCGGCTGCCGGTGTCAGTGTCGACATGACGCGATCAGACTCCGATCAGCCCAGCATCCGGATGCTGGTCGGGACGACCTCGCCGAGGACGTCGATCTCGGCGCCCTTGCTGAAGAACGGCAGCACGCTGTTGGCGAACAGGACCAGGTCGTTGTCCTTGAACAAGGCACCCTCGGCGGCGAGCCAGTCGGGGCAGCTGTCGGCGCCGACCTCGCCCATCGCCTTCTCGACGCCGGCCTCGTAGGCGGCGTTCTGGATCCCGGAGATGTTGTTGCCGCCGTCCGCGGTGCCCGGACCGGAGAAGAACGGGACCGCCTGCTCGGGCGTGTTGATGTTGAGCGGCTCCCAGGCGATGTCCCAGTCGCCGGTGCCGAACATGGCGTTCACCATGCCGGTCTCGTCGAGTTGCTTGGCCTTGACCTCGACGCCGATCTTCTTCCACGCCGCGACCGCGAGCTCGGCGGCGGCGCTGCCGCCCGAGCCGAGCGAGGAGTCGTAGAGGAACGAGAGCGACAGCCGCTGGCCGTTCTTGGCCCGGATGCCGTCCGAACCCTTGACCCAGCCGGCCTTGTCGAGCGCCGCCTCGGCGGCGGCGACGTCGGTGCCCGGCACGTTGCCGTCCACCGACGACCCGGTGCAGCCGGCCGGTGCGACCACGGCGAGCTGGGTCGCCGGACCGCCCCGGTCGGACGTGATGACCTTCTGCAGCTGGCCGAGGTCGAGGGACTGGGTGAGGGCGGCGCGCACGGCCGGGTCGGCGGCGGCGTGGCCCTGGTTCTGGTTGTACCACTGCTCGCCGACGATCGCCTGGGCGTCGGCGTGGTCGAGCTTCGCCGCCTCCAGCCGGGCCGCGTCGGGCCCGTGGACCGCCGCGGCGTTCAGCGACCCCGAGAGGAGCTCGTTGGCGGCCGTCGTCTCGTTGGGGACGACCTTGACCTCGATGGTCGCCGGCATCCCGGTCGTGGCGGTCGTCGCGCCGTCCGGGCCCCAGGTGTAGCCCTTGCGGATGGCGTACGTGTAGTGATCGCCGGGCACCGCCTCCTGGAGCGTGTACGGACCCGTGCCGTCGGTGCCCGCCTTGAGGGTGGACCGGTCCTTCATGCCCGCGTCGCAGACCATCGGCAGGTTCGCGAACGAGTCCAGGACGAACGGCGAGGCGCTGACGAGGTCCACCGTGACCGTGCTGCCGCTGGCCTTCGCGGTGGCGCCGGCCGGGACGAACACGCCCAGGAACGGACTCTTGTTCTTCGGGTTCTCCACCCACGCGATGTTGTCGACCGCGGTCTGCGCCGTGAACGGCGTACCGTCGGCGCAGGTGACGCCGTCCTTGATGTCGAAGGTGACGGTCTTGCCGTCCACCGCCCACTTCGAGGCCAGCTGCGACTGGACCTCGCCCTTGGCGTCGACCGTGACGAGGCTGTCGTAGGCGAGCCTGCTCACCTGGAACAGCGGGCTCGACGCGCTGGCCTGCGGGTCGAGCGCACCCGGGTCGCCGGAGAGCGCCAGCGTGAACGTCTTGCCGTCGACGTACTGACCACCCCCGGCGCTGGAGCCGGCGGAGCCTCCGCCGCAGGCGGTGAGGCCGACGGCGGCCACGGAGAGGGTGAGCGCCAGGATGGCGCTCGAGTGGACCGGCCTCATGGGTGTTCCTCTTTCTGCAGGGTGGGCGAAGGGGTCGGAGCTGGGGTCAGTCGGCGCGCGAGACCACGCGCCCGTAGTGGACGTACTTGGCCCTGCTCGAGCCGTCGGGGCCGGGCACGTCCCCGAGGAACGTGAAGACGACGTGCAGGCCGCGGACGGGCTCGACCGAGATCAGGGAGTCGCCCCTGAGGTGGACCAGCCGGAACCGCACGGGCTGCTCGCCGATCTCGGCATGGATGTCCTTCGGCTCCCGGTCCAGCCAGAGGGCGCCGTCGGCGTCCTGGCTGACGCTGATGTCGTAGATGGTGTCGGCGTAGCGACCGAGGTAGCGGCGGACGTCGACCTGCTGGGAGTCGGCCGGCGGGGTCGGGCGCTCGGGCAGCCGGACGCCGGCGACGTCGGCGAGCAGCCGGACGACCACGTCGGTGAACAGCCCGAAGACGTCCCCGCCGTTGGTCAGCAGGGCGATCGCCACGCCCGCCTCCGGGACGATGCGCAGGAACGCCGCCTGCCCGATGGTGCCGCCGTCGTGGGCGACGACGGTGCCCTGCGGGCTGTCGAACAGCTCCCAGCCCAGGCCCCACGCGTCACCCATGCCGGAGAGCAGCGGCAGGTCGACCTGACGGGTCTGCATGTCCCGCACGGAGTCGGCGCTGAGCACGCGGGTGCCGTCGGGAGCGATGCCCTCGTCGAGGTGCATCCGCACGAAGCCGAGCAGGTCGGTCGGGGTCATCGCCAGCATCGACCCGGCCGGCGCGTTCGACCGCGCGAGCGCCCAGGTCGACGCCGTCGCCAGCTCGGCCTCGGCGCCCTCACCGGGGACGTGGCCGGTGGCGGCACGGTGGCGGATCGCCTCGTAGGGGCTCGGGCTGACGCGCTCCAGGCCGAGCGGCCGGGCGAGGCGCTCGACCAGGACCTCGTCGTACGGCTTGCCGCGGAGCACCTCGACGATGCGGCCGAGCAGCACGAACGCCGTGTTGTTGTAGGAGAACGTCTCCCCGGGCGCGAAGAGCTGGGGCAGCTCGGTCAGCGTGGCGACGTACTTCTCGACGGCGTCGTCGCCCCGGCCGGTGTCGGTGAAGATGTCGCCCTCGAAGCCGGCTGTGTGGGTCAGTAGGTGGCGGGGCGTCAGGACCTTGGCGGCGTCCATGTCGCCGATGACCAGCTCGGGCAGGTAGTCGAGCAGCGGCGCGTCGAGGTCCAGCAGCCCGTCGTCGACCAGTTGCATGACGAGGGTCGTGGTCCAGATCTTCGTGATCGAGCCGATCTGGAACACCGTGTCGGTGTCGACGGCGACGCCGGTGGCGAGGCTGGTGACGCCCGCGCCCGCGGCGCCGACGACCTGACCGCCCGCGAGCACGGCGACGCTCGCGCCGGGCACGCCGCGCTCGGCCACGAGCCGGACGAAGTTCTCATCGAGCCAGCGGGCTACCTCGTCCGGGCCCAGGGCGCGCTGCGAGCTCTCGGTGTTCGACATGGCGGCCACCGTAGGTTGCGGCGCGGACGCCTGTATTCGTCCGAACGGACAGGCGGAAGCCCTCCGCACTGTCCGATCCTCCAGTGAGCCCCGCGGGGCCCGGGGTGTTGGATGGCGGGGTGCTGATTCTCCGCGGCGGGCGCGTGGTCGACCCGCGCTCCGGTTCCGAGCAGGTGGCCGACGTGGCGGTGGACGGCGGCACCGTGGTGGCCGTCGGTCCGTCGCTGCCCGACGAGGGTGCGACGGTCGTCGACGTCACCGGCCTCGTGGTCGGCCCCGGGTTCGTCGACCTGCACAGCCACGTGCACTCCATCGCCGGCCAGCGGCTGCAGGCGCTCGACGGTGTGACCGCCACCCTCGACCTCGAGGCGGGCCTGATGCCGGTCGAGACGGCCTACGCCCGGGCGGCCGCCGACGGTCGCCCCCTGCACTACGGCTTCTCGGCCTCCTGGGGTGACGCTCGGGCCGCTGCGCACCTCGGGATGACACCCTCGGCGGACCTGAACGCGTCGCTGGCCCTGCTGGGCAACCCCGAGTGGCAGCGGACGTCCACGAAGACCGAGCGCGCCACGTGGCTGGGGCTGCTCGAGTCGGAGCTCGAGGCCGGCGCCCTCGGCGTCGGGGTGCTCATGGGCTACGCCCCGCGGACCGACCCCGAGGAGTTCCTCGACGTCGCTCGGCTCGCCGCGCGCACCGGCACGGCGACGTTCACGCACGTGCGCGAGATCGTCGAGGCCGACCCGACCACGCCCATCGACGGCTCCCTGGAGATCACCCGGGCCGCCGGCGAGACCGGCGCGGCCATGCACCACTGTCACGTCAACAGCACCTCGCGGCGCCACGTCGACCGGGTGCTGAGCCTTCTCGACAGCTCCCGCGCGAACGGCTCGCGCGTCACGGTCGAGGCCTACCCGTACGGCGCCGGCAGCACCGCCATCGGCGCCTTCTTCCTCGCCCCCGAACGGCTGCCCGCCTGGGGCCTCACACCGTCCTCGATCTCGATGGTGGCGACCGGCGAGCGGATCGAGTCGGTGGCCCGGCTCACCGAACTGCGCACCACCGACCCCGGCGCCGCCTGCGTGGTCCGGTTCCTCGACGAGGAGGACCCGGCCGACGACGCCCTGCTCCAGCGTGCCCTCGCCTTCCCCGACGCGATCGTGGCCAGCGACGCCATGCCCGTCGAGTGGCCGGACGGCTCGACGGACACTCGCGCGTGGCCGCTGCCAGCCGGCGGCCAGACGCATCCGCGCACCGCGGGCACGTTCGCGCGTTCGCTGCGGCGCATGGTCGTCGAGACCGGGCTGTGGACCTGGGTCGAGGCGTTCCGCCGGTGCTCCTACCTCCCCGCCCAGGTGGTCGCCGGCTTCGCTCCGGTTGCCGCGACGAAGGGGTGGCTCGGCGTCGGCGCCGACGCCGACCTCGTCGTGCTCGACCCGTCGGCGATCAGCGACCGGGCGACGTACGTCGACCCCACCCGCCCCTCCGCTGGGGTCCAGCACCTGTTGGTGGACGGGACGTTCGTGGTGCGCGACGGGGCGCTCGACACGGGCGCCTACCCGGGGCAAGCGATCCGCGGCGTGCTGGGCTAGCCCCCGGCCAGGACCTCCTCCACCCACACCGGCACCAGCTCACCGGCGAGCCCCTGGCGGGCCTCGTGGAAGAGCCGGCTGACCTCGCTGGGCTGGAGGTTGAGCTCCAGGGTCCTGACGCCGTGCCCGGAGGCGTACTGCACGAAGCCGGCCGCCGGGTAGACCGCGCCGGAGGTGCCGATCGAGACGAACAGGTCGGCCCGCTCGAGCGCCTCCTGGATCCGGTCCATCTGGTAGGGGATCTCGCCGAACCAGACCACGTCGGGACGCAGCGCGCTCACCCCGCAGGACGGGCAGTCGGGGAAGTCGCCCAGGTCGCCCGCCCACCTCACGCGGCCCTCGCAGGCGCGGCACAGCGCGGAGAGCAGCTCCCCGTGCATGTGCAGCACCCGGGTCGAGCCCGCCCGCTCGTGCAGGTCGTCGATGTTCTGGGTCACCACGAGCAGGTCGTCACCGAGGTGCTCCTCGAGCCGCGCCAGCGCCCGGTGGGCGGGATTGGGCTCGACGCCGGCGAGCGCGGCCCGGCGGGCGTCGTAGAACCTGTGCACGACGGCCGGCTGGGCGGCGTACGCCTCCGGGGTCGCCACGTCCTCGACCCGGTGGCCCTCCCAGAGCCCGTCGGCGTCGCGGAAGGTCGGCACCCCGCTCTCGGCGGAGATGCCGGCACCGGTCAGCACCACGACCCTCATGCCGGCGAGGGTACGACGCCGGGCGGTGACGACCGGCCCCGGTCCGTGCCGGAACCGCAGGTCGGCCCACCGGGGAACCCGGTGGGCCGACCTGGTGTCGCTCAGGGTGTCGCTCAGGTTGTCACTCGGTCTCCGAGCCCGGCAGCGCCGCACCCGGGACCTCACCGGGGAGGTAGATCTTCGGGTCCCCCGGGTAGGGCAGCATCCAGTGGTGCGTCTCGTACCACGTGTAGCGGTTCATCTGCTCAGGGTTGGCGAAGTCCGGCCGGGCGTGCCTGCCGGTCAGGTGCTGCTTGCTCGCCCACTTCTGCCAGGCCGCCGCCTGGGAGACGTGACGCTGCGGGGTGGGGGTCGCCTCGGCCGCCTGCCCGCCCTTCGGCGTGTCGAGCCCGCACGACGGCGGGGTCGCGATGTTCTCGGTCAGCGGGATGCGGTTCGGCTTCGCCGTGTACGGCGTGTCGTCCGGCTTGGACTGGAACGCGTCGAACATCGGGGTGGCCGCAGCGACCTTCTGGTTCAGCGGCTCGGCGCCGAGGATCTGCTCCATCGTCCGCACCATCGAGATCTGCGAGTAGTAGGTCGAGACGGTCTTGCCGTGCGTGGCCCACGGGCTGATCACCTGGATCGGGGCGCGGTGCCCGTCCACGTGGTCGGCGCCGTTCTGGCTGTCGTCCTCGAGCACGAAGATCGCGGAGTCCTTCCAGTACTTGCTGTGCGAGATCGTCTGCACGACCTTGCCGAGCGCGAGGTCACCGCCGGCGACCTCCGCGCGCGGGGACACCGGGCCACCGGTGTGGTCGTCGGACAGCCACAGCATGTTGAAGTCCGCGGGCCCGTTCTTCTCGAAGTCCTGCTTCCAGATCTGGTAGCGGTAGAGGTCCGGGATCGAGAGGTCGAACGGCGGGGAGGTCGGGTTGGTGATCGCGTTCAGCGACGGGATCACCGAGCCGTAGTCGCCCTTGAGCTCCGGGGAGGTCAGCTGGGCGGGGTCACCGCCGTTCTCGACGTCCTGGCTGGCGCAGTAGTACTGCTGCCATGAGCCGGACGCCCTGCCCTCGTTGTAGAGGAACTCGCCGTAGTTCCTCGCGCTCTTGCCGGCGTCCTGGACGGCGTTCCAGAGGAAGCCCGAACGCTGGTGGCCGAGCACGTCCTCCTCGGTGTCGTAGGAGCGGACGTACTCCCCCGCGGACGACTCGGTGTACTCCGGGTCGTCGCCCTGCATGATCCAGTTGTGACCCTCGGCGGAGTTGGTGCCTATGTCGTAGGTGTTGTCGTAGAGCCCGAACTGGCGGGCCAGCGCGTGGATGTTCGGCGTGACCTGCTCACCGAACTGGGCCAGCGACGCATCCCCGTTGCCCTCGGGCATGTCGCCGTGGATCTGGTCGTAGGTCCGGTTCTCCTTGATCACCATGAACACGTGCTTGATCGTCGACGGGTCGCCGATGCGCCGGGGCACCGGGACGGCGCTGGCGCGCTGGCCGTTCGCGTGCTTGGTGTCAGTGTCCGCCGGGCCCCAGCCGTTCTGGTCGAAGACCGTCCGGGTCCAGGTGCTCTTGATCTCGCTGTCGCTCGGGAGGGTGAACCGGGTGAGCGAGGCCGTCGTCCCGTGGGTGCCGTGACCGGTCGCCGGCTCGGTGCCGTACCCCTTGTCGAACGTGAGGAGCGGGCCGCGGGCGTCGATCCCGCGGCGGTTGGTCACGACCAGCTGGTCACCGACCCCGAAGACGTCCTCCGGGTAGTAGTCGGTCGGGACCAGCCCGACGTAGCTGACCGGGTCGAGCGCGTTCTCGCCGAGCTTGTAGACCGCGATCGCGTTGGCGCGACCCAGGCTGACGAGCAGGCGACCGTCGTGGACGGTGACGGCATCGGGCTCGTAGCCCACCTTCGAGCCCTGCCACGGCTGGGTGGCGATCGTCTGGACGACCCGGTCGCTGGTCGTGTCGACCACCGAGACCGTGTCGTCGTTGGTGTTGGTGACGTAGAGGACGCCGTCCTTCGCGTACATCGAGGTCGGGTGCAGCCCCACCTCGATGCGCCCGACGGGTGCGGAGGTGTCGGCGGTGTCGATGGTGCTGAGCACCCCGGTCGTCGAGGTGCCGAGCTTCGGGTCGGCGGGGACCTCGGTGCCGTAGGACCCCTGCGTCTGGTCACCCGGAAGGGCCCTGCGGCCGCCCTCGTCGCTGACGTAGAGCTTCGTGCCGACGAACCTCAGCTGGCGCGGGGCGATGCCGACGTCCCAAGTCTTCGCGATCGTCCCGGCAGCCGGGTCGATCGCGACGACCGTGTTCTGACCGTTGGCCGCGGCGTACAGCGTCGACCCGTCGGGCGAGTACGCGAGGCCGGCGGTCAGCGCCCGCTTGCCGTCCACGGTCGGGATCGACACCTTGGTGCCGGCGCCGAGAGTCCCGTCGTCGTTGACCGGGAACCGGGTCAGGCCGGTCGAGTTGGGCATCCAGAGGAAGTTGCCGTCGGGCGAGTAGAGGGGACCCTCCTGGCCGACGGTGTTGTCGGAGAGCCGCGCGTCGACGCCCGAGGCGGTGCCCCCGCGCCAGATGAGCTTGTAGCTCGACAGGTCGAAGACCTGCAGCGACACCGAGCGGTCGGTGGACGTGGCCGCCAGGAACCGGCCGTCGGGGCTGACGGTGGAACCCATGAACTTGCCGTACGGCGTCATGAGTCGCTCGCCCAGTGGCTTCACCACCTGGTCGGACGAGATCTGCAGGCCGTCGGCGTACTGGCTGCCGACCTGGTGGTCACCGAAGCCGCCCGTGGTGGCGTAGGCGATTCCGCCGCCGGCCAGGGCGAAGGCGGCGGTGCCGGCCGCGAGGATGCGGACGCGGCGGGTGGTGCGTCGACCGAAGAGCCCGAGACGGACCTCCGAGACGCGCCGGCGTTGGCGCGTGACGTGCATTGATCATCCCTTCGAGGAACTGGTGAGCAGGTCGAGGTTGCCGTCGACCTGCCAGAGGGGGTTGGGGGCGTCACCCGTGGGGGTGCGCACCCGGAAGGAACCGTTCACCTCCTTCGGTCCATCGCCGTCGGCGACGTACCGCCCGTCTGCGGTGACGTCGAGCTGGTAGAGGGCGGTGCCGGTCGCGGTCGCGCCCGGCAGCGTCCAGGTGACGACGCAGCGCCAGTCGTTGCCCGGCCCCGTGTCCTCGACCGCGTCCCCGCCCTTGTCGCAGCGGGTCGTCGCGTGGAGCTGGGCCTCGCTCACCGCCGGCCGGTGGAGCTCCTCGGTCTGCAGCACGTAGAGGTGCGAGAACGACGTCGTCAGCGAGTCCTCCAGCTTGGCGCGGTCGATGCCCGAGCCGGCGACCGGCGTGGCCACCGCCACCACGGCCACGGAGAGCCCCAGCAGGGCGGCGAGGGGCAGCGCGCCCGCCGTCAGCACGCGCCGGCCGGACCCGTCGTAGGTCGTGTCGGTGAAGTCGCGGCGGACGAAGAGCCGGTAGGCCAGCGCGGTGGCCAGGAACGCCCAGGCGGCGCTGACCGCGAGCCCGGCCAACAGCGGCCCGAGCTGCGGCGGCGCGGTGACCAGGCCGCGCCAGGCGAGGAAGGCGTTGCTGGGCAGGGCCAGCCGCAGCGCCGCCGGCAGCGGCAGCAGCTGGGCCAGCTGGAGCACGAAGGCCAGCACTGCCGGGGCGAGCAGCCCCATGGGCGAGCGGCCCAGCGCCACCGAGCCGAGCAGGCCGACGCCCGCGAAGGCCAGCGTGGGCGCCAGCACGCTCAGCCAGGCGAGCAGCACCGTGCGGGCGGCCTCGCCCGCGGTGAGGAGATGGCCGTCCAGCCCGACCAGCGGCCGGTCGCCCGCGGACGCGAGCCCGCCGGCGGTGGCCGCCACCGCGAGGCCGACCACGGCCAGCACGACCACCGTGAGGCTGGCGAGCGCCTTGGCCACGAAGATCCGCCGCGGCGAGCGCACCGCGACGAGGAGCTGGCGCCAGGTGCCCAGCCGGTCCTCGGCGGCGAAGACGTCACCGGCGACCAGCGCCGTCAGCAGCGGCAGCACCCAGGTGCACGCGAACCCGAGCACGACCAGCGACCCGGCCCACCCGCTGGCATGCATCCAGCGGCCGAAGACGGTGTCCGTGGGCAACGAGCTCTGCCGGCCCACCACGGCGACGAACGCCGCCGGCGCGGTCCAGCACAGCGCGACCAGCAGCCGGATCCGCCACAGGGAGAGCAGCTTGACCAGCTCGAACCGCAGGCCGCGCGTCAGCGGCGAGGGCGCCGCCGCCCGCAGCTCGTCGCGCCGCACGGCGAGGTCCACGCTCATCGAGCCTCCCCGGTCAGGGCCAGGAACGCCGACTCCAGCGGGGAGACCGTCGGCGCGACCTCGCGCACCGCCACGCCGGCGCCGACCAGCCGGACGACCAGCTCTTCGACACAGGGCACCGGGGCCCGGACCACGAGTGCCGAGGCCCCGATGTGGTGCCCGAGCTCCGATCCGTTCAGCACGCGCAGCCCGGCCACCTCACCGGCCACCGCCCGAGCGGCAGCCGGGTCGGAGACGACGAGCCGGTGGTCGAGGTCCCCGCACTCACCGGCCAGCTTCTCGACCGGGCCGGAGAAGACGACGCGTCCCCCGGCCAGCAGGGTGACCTCCGAGCACAGTGCCGCCAGGTCGTCCATGCGGTGGCTGGAGAGGATCACCGTGGCGCCGTCCGCGGCCAGGCCGTCGAGGACGTCGTGGACGCGGCGCTTGCCGGAGGGGTCGAGGCCGTTGGCGGGCTCGTCGAGCACCAGCAGCCGCGGCCGGGTCAGCAGCGCGGCCGCCAGGCCGAGCCGCTGGCGCATGCCGAGGGAGAAGCCGCCGACGCGGTCGTCGGCAACGTCGGTGAGACCGACCTGCTCGAGGACCTCGTCGACGCCGGCTGCCCGGGTCCCGCGATTGCCGGGGCCACCACGCAGCGAGGCGAGCGCCGCCAGGTTCTGCCGCGCGGTCAGCGTGGGGTAGAGGCCGGGCCCGTCCACGAACCCGGCGACGCGGTCGGCGACGGCGAGGCTCCGCCCGACCGGCGTACCGAGGATCTCCAGGCGGCCGCGATCGGCGACCGCGAGCCCCAGGAGCAGGCCGAGGAGTGTGGTCTTGCCAGCCCCGTTGGGACCGACCAGCCCGTGGACCTGTCCGGCGGGCACGTCCAGGTCCACCCCGTCCAGGGCGACGACGTCGCCGAAGCACTTGGTGAGCCCGCGCGCCCGAACTGCGCGGCTTTCTGCCATGCCAGTTCCTCCCGAGATTGACGACGGCGAGAGGAACCTTGGCGACGCGGGTTGGCCCCGGCGGGTCCGTTAGTCGAACGGCGGGCGAACCTCAGCGGTCCATTGGGCCGTGCTCGGCGACGACATAACCGATCGCCTCGGCGAAGGGGGCCCGGTCCCAGCCCGACCAACGGGCCAGCGGTCCCAGCCCGGCCGCCGCCATCGCGGCGTCGAGGTCCCGCAGCGGCGTGACCGGGCAGCCGGCCGGCAGGTGGTCGGTGTCGAGACCGAAGCCGCAGACCACCCGCCCGCCGGGGGCCACGTGGGCGGCCAGCCGCTCCGCCACGGCGGACAGGGTGTCGGGCTCGAGCAGCGGCACGATGTTGCCGGCGAGCAGCACCACGTCGAAGCGGCGGCCGAGGTCGAAGGACGCGAGGTCGGCATGGTGCCAGGCCAGGTCGGGCGCCTGGTCCCGGGCGACCTCCAGCATCGCCGGGTCGACGTCGAGCCCGACCACGTCGTACCCGAGCCCGGCCAACCGCACGGTGATCCGGCCGGTGCCGCAACCGGCGTCCAGCACCGATGCCGGCGGCGCGACCAGCCCGGTCAGGAACGTCGCCTCACCGTGCACGTCCTCGCCGCGGCCGGCCATCGCGCGGAACCGCTCGGCGTAGGTCCGGGCGTAGTCCTCGCCGACGGTAAGGCGGGCGATCCGCTGCCAGCGGGTGCCCTCCTCGGCGCTCACCACCGGGCCGCCCACCGTCGGGAGGGGCGCTGCACAACCGGGTCCGGGTCCATGGGGCCGAATCTAGCGGCCGGGCCCGACCGGGCGCCCCGACGCTCTGCGCAGCCAGGGGCTCATACAGCGCACCGAGCCGCTTCCCACAGCCCGTCGGCGTCGCGGAAGGTCGACACCCCGCTCTCGGCGGAGATGCCGGCGCCGGTCAGGACCCCGGCCCTCATGCCGGCGAGGGTACGACGTCGCGGGTGCCGCCTCACCGCGGCCCGGCGCGGGTCCGCCGGTCGTCGTCAGCTGCGCAGGTAGGAGGCGCCGTTGACGTCGATGATCGTGCCGGTGGAGAACTTCGCCTCCGGCGAGGCCAGCCACAGCACCGCCGCGGCCACCTCCTCGGGTCGGGCCACCCGCCCGAACGGGGACTGCGCGCGCACCGCGTCGCCGCCGGGCCCGTCGAGCACCTCGCGGGCCATCTCGGTCTGCACGAAGCCGGGCGCGACGGTCCCGACCGAGATGCCGTGCGGCGCGAGCACCAGCGCCAGGGACTGGCCGAAGGCGTTCAGCCCGGCCTTCGAGGCGCCGTACGCCGGGTTCGCCGGCTCGCCGCGGAACGCGCCGCGGCTCGACACGTTGACGATCGCCCCGCCGCCGGCGGCGCGCAGGTGCGGGATCGCGCAGAAGGCGGCGTTCGCGGCGCCGACCAGGTTGGTGGCCAAGGTCTGCGACCAGGCCGCCTGCCAGTCGTCGTACGACGTGGTCAGGGGCGGGTGCGCGCGGAAGATCCCGGCGTTGTTGACCAGCACGTCGAGCCGGCCGAGCCGCTCGGCCGCAGCGTCCACGACCCGGCGTACCTCCTCGGGGTCGGCCAGGTCGGCCCCGACGGTGACGTGGCCGTCGCCGGGGAGCGAGGAGCGCACCGCCTCGGCGCTGTCGGCCGAGCTGCCGTAGTGGACCGCGACCCGGTCGCCCCGCTCGGCGAACGCGCGCGCGATCGCGGCGCCGATCCCGCGCGAGCCGCCGGTCACCAGCACCCCGCGTGCGTCGTCGCTCACGAGCTCCTCCTGTCCTCGGTCACCACGTAACCGCCTGTCTCCTCGAACGAGCTCCGGTCCCAGCCCGACCAGCGGGCCGCCGGCTCGAGCCCGGCGGGGCGGATGGCCGCCTCGAAGTCGGCCAGCGGGGTGACCGGGCAACCGGCCGGCAGATGGGCGGCGTCGAGGCCGAAGCCGCAGACCACGCGGCCGCCCGGCGCCACGTGGGCGGCCAGCCGCTCCGCCACCGCCGGCAGAGTGCCGGGCTCGAGCAGCGGCACGATGTTGCCGGCGAGCAGCACCACATCGAAGCGGCGACCGAGGTCGAAGGACGCGAGATCGGCGTGGCGCCAGTCCAGGTCGGGCGCCTCGTCCCGGGCGACCTCCAGCATCGCCGCGTCGACGTCGAGGCCGACCACGTCGAAGCCGCGCTCGGCCAGCCGGACGGCGATCCGGCCGGTCCCGCAGCCGGCGTCCAGAACCGACGCCGGCGGCTCGACCAGCCCGGCCAGGAACGTCGCCTCACCGTGCACGTCCTCGCCGCGGCCGGCCATCGCGCGGAACCGCTCGGCGTAGGTCCGGGCGTAGTCCTCGCCGACGGTGCGGCGGGCGATCCGCTGCCAGCGGGTGCCCTCGTCGGGGGCGGTCACGGGGTCCCCTCTCCGTCGGCCCTGATGGCGAGCGTGGTGTGCCGGGACATCAGTAGTACCAGGGGAACGGCGACCAGTCCGGCTCCCGCTTCTCCAGGAACTGGTCGCGGCCCTCGACCGCCTCGTCGGTCATGTACGCCAGTCGGGTGGTCTCGCCGGCGAAGAGCTGCTGCCCGACCAGCCCGTCGTCGATCAGGTTGAAGGAGTACTTGAGCATCCGCTGGGCGGTCGGCGACTTGCCGTTGATCCTCCGGCCCCACTCCAGCGCCTCGCGCTCGAGGTCGGCGTGCGGGACCACCTTGTTGACCATGCCCATCCGGTGGGCGTCCTCGGCGGAGTACTCCTCGCCGAGGAAGAAGATCTCCCGGGCGAACTTCTGCCCGACCTGGCGGGCGAGGTACGCCGAGCCGAAGCCGCCGTCGAAGGAGCCGACGTCGGCGTCGGTCTGCTTGAAGCGCGCGTGCTCGCGGCTGGCCAGGGTCAGGTCGCTGACCACGTGCAGGCTGTGCCCGCCGCCGGCCGCCCAGCCGTTGACCAGGCAGACGACGACCTTCGGCATGAACCGGATCAGTCGCTGGCACTCCAGGATGTGCAGCCGGCCGAGGCGGGCCTGGTCGGCCGGGGTGCGGGCGTCGGTGACGCCGCCCTCGGTGCCCGACTCGTACTGGTAGCCCGACCGACCGCGGATCCGCTGGTCGCCGCCGGAGCAGAACGCCCGCTTGCCGTGCGTGGCGGCGGGCCCGTTGCCGGTGAGCAGCACGCAGCCGACGTCGGCGGAGGTCCGGGCGTGCTCGAGCACGCGGAGCAGCTCGTCGACGGTGTGCGGCCGGAACGCGTTGAGCACGTCGGGCCGGTCGAACGCGACGCGGACCGTGCCGTGCGCCCTCGCGCGGTGGTAGGTCAGGTCGGTCAGGTCCTCGAAGCCGGGGACGGCGTCCCAGGCGTCGGGGTCGAAGGTCTCCGACACTCCGTCGATGGCGCTCATGAGCGCGACCCTACTCAGCGCCCGGCTCCCGGACCGCGCGCCGGAATGCGGCTCCACGCGCAGGTGTTGTGGATCACATGACGCTGACCGGAGAGTATGTGCCGAGCCCGCAGCAGTGGGTCCGTGACCAGGTCGAGGAGTTCGAGGCCTCGGAGGGCCGGCGGGCCAACATCCTGCGGGGCAACCCCGACTGGCCGATCGTCGTGATCACCTCCCGCGGCGCCAGGTCGGGTAAGCTGCGCAAGAACCCGGTGATGCGGGTGGAGAAGGACGGCGTCTACGCCGCGGTCGCCTCCAAGGGCGGCGCTCCGGACCACCCGACCTGGTACCACAACTTCCTGGCCCGCCCCGAGGTCGACCTCCAGGACGGCCCGGAGAAGCACACGTACTCGGTGCGCGTCGCCGAGGGCGAGGAGCGCGCCGAGTGGTGGGAGCGCGCCGTCGCCCAGTTCGCGCCGTACGCGGAGTACCAGCAGAAGACCGACCGGGAGATCCCGCTCTTCCTCCTCGAGCGGATCGACTGACTCGCCGTCAGCCGGCCCGGGCGATCGACATCGCCAGCGCGACCAGGTGGCCGAGCCGCGCGAGCTCGGAGTCGAGGAACTCCGGGCCGCCCCGGCGGCCGATCAGCACGATCTCGTGCTTGTTCAGCCGGGCGCCGACGTGCACGTTGTCGTCGTCGGTCGGGACCCGGGTGGCCTTGCCGATCGAGGTGAACGCCAGGTCGGGCGGCGCCCCGTTGGTGGCGTGCACGACGCCGTCCTGGTCGTGGACGCGGGCGGCCCACTCGGCGCGGAACGTGACCGGCAGCAGGTCGATCAGCTTGTCCAGCGCGCCGGCCGGGTCGGCGGTCAGCTCCTCGACGGCCTCCAGGTCGAGGATCAGGTTGCCGCCGGCGGCGTACCGGCTGATCCAGACCACTTGCACGCCGTCGAGCGCGGTACACGCCGAGACGATCGAGTCGGGCATGGTGCCCGGCGCGACCTCGAGCAGCACGTCGTCGACCGCGACGCCGTCGTCGTGGCGCTTCTCGACGATCTCGATGGCCTCGATGTCGCCACCCGCCTCACCGATGGCGCTCGCCACGCGGCCCAGCGAACCGGGCACGTCGGGCAGCTCCACGCGCAGCAGGAACGGCATCTCATCTCCACTCTTCGGGTGACCCGACCCTAGCGGTGGCCTGTTTCCGGCGGATTTCGGCGACCGGCCCGTGAGAGCGTTCCGGCCGGCCGGCCGGCGGGCCGTCCGGCGGGCCCGGGTCAGGCCCGACGGTCGGTCAGCCGCTGGCGCAGGCCGGTGGCGCGCTGGGCCTGGGCGGCGACCGCGGCGCGGACCGCCTCCTCGGTGCCCACCACCCGCAGCCGGGACCGGGCCCGGGTGACCGCGGTGTAGAACAGCTCGCGGGTCAGCAGCCGCGAGTCGGCCGCCGGCAGCAGCACCGTGACCTCCTCGGCCTGGCTGCCCTGGCTCTTGTGGATGGTCATCGCGTGCATGGTGTCGATCGCGTCCAGCCGACCGGGCGCGAGGTCGAGCAGCCCGCCGGAGCCGGCGATCACCGCGCGCAGCCGGCCGTCCGGACGCCGGACCGTCACGCCGGTCTCCCCGTTGTAGACGTTGACGGCGTAGTCGTTCGCGGTCACGAGCAGCGGGCGGCCGGCGTACCACTCGGAGTGGATCTCCACCCCGGTCTCCTCGCCGAGCCACTGCTCGACCAGCCGGTTCCAGTGCCGGACGCCGTGCGGGCCCTCGCGGTGCGCGCACAGCAGCCGGTGCTCGTCGAGGACCTCGGTGGCGGCGCGCGCATCCCCGGACTCGGCCGCCTGGCGCACCCGCAGGGCGTGGTGGACCAGGCCCTCGCGCAGGACGGGCGCGGCGTCCTCGGTCTCGACGAACTCGACCTCGGGCGAGTCCGTGCGCAGTGCCGCGAGCACCCCGTCGGCGTCGCCGACCCGGAGCGCCTCGGCGAGCGCCTTGATGTCCTCGGTCGAGCGGTAGTTGTGGGTCAGGGACACCACCGGCGAGTCGGGCTGGCCGTCGTAGCCGGCCACCAGGTCGGAGAGCACCGCCCCGGCCCCGACCGAGGTCAGCTGGCGCGGGTCGCCCACCAGCACCAGCCGGGCCTGGGGGCGCACCGCCTCCAGCAGCCGGGCCATCATCGTGAGCTCGACCATCGAGGACTCGTCGACCACGACCAGGTCGTACTTGAGCCGGTTGCCGCGGTCGTGGCGGAACCGGGTGGTGTTGTCGGGCAGCCAGCCGAGCAGCCGGTGCAGGGTCATCGCCTCGACCCGGCCGACCTGGTCGCGGTCGCGGTCGGGCAGGCCGGCGAGCTCGCCGAGCACCGCCTCCTGCAGCCGGGCCGCGGCCTTCCCGGTGGGCGCGCTGAGCGCGATCGAGAGCGGTCGCCCGGCACCGGCCGCCTGGTCGGCGACCAGCGCGAGCATCCGGGCCACGGTCGTGGTCTTGCCGGTGCCGGGGCCGCCGGTGAGCACGGTGGTCCACCGGCGTACGGCGCGCACCGCCGCCTCCTCCTGCTCGCTGCTGAGGTGGCCGCCGCGGACCCGCGCCACCGCCGCGGCGAGCGCCGGCTCGTCGACCACCGGGGGCGGCTGGGCGGCCCGCTCACGCAGGTCGGCGACGACCTGCTCCTCGAGCCGGTGGTAGCGGTCGAGGTAGAGCAGCCCGTGCTCGAGACGCACCGCGCCGGCCTCCAGCAGCGGCGACCCCGCCACCGCGGCCTGCCAGGCCGCGGGCTCGGGCCACCCGAGCGCCGGCGCCACCTGCGGCACCGTCGCGAGGTCCACGCACACCGAGCCGTGCCGGACGGCGCGCACCGCGAGCCCGACCGCGGCGAGCACCCGCTCGTCGGACTCGCCGCCGAGCTCGCCGAGCCGGCGGGCGACGTGCACGTCGGGGGCCTCGAGGACGCCACCGCGGTTGAGGTCGCCCAGCAGCCCGTCGGCGCCGAGCACCAGCCGGGCGTCGTGCTCGCCGGCCGGCTCGAACAGCTCGGTCATCGGGCCCCCTCGGCGGTCCGGGCGGCCCCGTCGAGCAGGTCGGACAGCTCCTCGACCAGCGCCACCGGCGGCCGCCAGCTGAAGACCCCGCACGGCTGGCCGTCGACGACCGGGGTGTCCGGGCCGCACATGCCGCGCAGGTAGAGGTAGAGCACGCCGCCGAGGTGCTGCTCGGGGTCGTACGCGGGCTGGCGCCAGCGCAGGAACCGGTGCAGGACCACGGCGTACAACAGCGCCTGCAGCGGGTAGTCGGAGTGGCCCATCGCCGCCGCCAGCGCCTCGGGCCGGTAGTCGTGCGCGCGCAGCGGCCGGTCGGCGCCGCCGAGCCAGTTGGTCTTGTAGTCGACGACGAGGTAGCGCGGCCCCGCGCCGCCCGGCGGGCCGGGGAGGCGCAGCACGACGTCGACCGAGCCGGTGAGGTAGCCGCGCAGGCTCTGCCCGCCCAGCGCCGGCGCGTCCAGGGCGTCGGCGAACGACCGCACCGGGTCGCCCGTCGGCAGGTGGCGGCGCAGCAGCGGCGCCAGGTCGCCGAGGCGCACGTCGGCGACGCCCGGCGCGGCGGGATCCCGGTCGGCCAGGTCGCCGCCGGCGAGCGGCAGCTCGAACTCCATCTCACGCAGCCGGTCGGCCAGCGCGACCCGACGCAGCGTGGTCCCGTCGGCGAGCGGGCCCAGCGGCGAGTCGCAGACCGCGACCAGGGCCTCGGCCAGCTCCTCGCGGTCCAGCGGCACCGGCCAGCGCACCAGCTGCTCGTCGACGTGGGCGAGCAGCTCCGCGCGCAGGTCGGCGGCGCCGGGGTCGGCGTGCTCGAGCACCGCGTGCACCAGCGAGCCGAACGTCGCGCCCACCGGGAGGCCGGCCATCGGCGAGGCCACCTCGGCGCACGCCGCCCCGCCGGACGCAGCGGTGGCCGTGCTCGCGGCGCCCACCTCCTCGTCGTCCTTGGCCTCCACCTCGGGCTCGCTGGCGACCCCGCCCACCGGGGGCGGTGCGGCGCTGTCGACCGCGGTCAACGCGGAGTACGACGTCCGTCGCCACGTGACGTCGACGGTGCGACCGAACCGGCGCACCGCCAGCCCCGGCACCTCGGGGCGGCGCGGCTCGGCGCCCGGGGCGGCCGGGACCGAGGGCTCCGGCACCGGGCCTCCGGCACGGCACCAGCGCTCGAGGAAGTCGGCCACCTCCTCGTCGCTGCGGTGGTCGAACTCCTCGGGCACGGCGCCCAGGCCCGGCCGGCGACCGACCAGGATCCGCTGCAGCGGTGAGGCCGGGGTGTTGCGGGTGGGGGCCCACCAGGCGACCACCTGCGACTGGGCCCGGGTCAGCGCGACGTAGAGCAGCCGCAGCCACTCCCCGCCCTCCTCGGCCCGCCAGCGGCGCACGTGGTGGTCCCAGCCGGCGCCGCCCCGACCGACGTCGACGCAGCGCCGGCCCTCGGCGTCGTGGAAGAGCGGCATCGAGGGCTTCGGGACGTTGCGGTCGGCGAGCGCGGGCAGGTAGACGATCGGGTACTGCAGGCCCTTGCTGGCGTGGATGGTCACCAGCTGCACCGCCGCGGCGTCGGAGTCCAGCCGCCGGGTCCGCTCGGCGCCCCGGCCGGCCCGGCCCTCGGCGACCTGGCCGCGCAGCCAGGTCAGCAGCGCGGGCAGCCCGAACCGCTCGGTCAGCGCGGTCTCGTGCAGCACCTCGCCGAGGTGGCGCAGGTCGGTCAGCCGGCGCTCGCCACCGGTCTCGGCGAGCACCCGGGCGGGCAGGCCGGCCGCCGTGGCGGCCTCGAGCACGGCCGCGACGCCGCGCAGCACGAACACCTCCGCCCAGGAGCGCAGCCGGTCCGAGACGTCCTCGGTGAGCTGGTCGCCGCGCTCGTCGAGCTCGCGGGCGGTGTGCCCGAGGAAGCAGGTCAGCCCCGCGGCCCGCACCCGGGCGCTGCGGTGCGGCTGCTCCAGCGCCTCGAGCAGCTCGAGCCACTCGACCGCCGCCGGCGTCGCGAACACGCTGCCGCCGCCGGCGATCACCGCGGGCACCCCGACCTCCAGCAGCGCCTCGCGCGCGGTGGCCAGGTCGGCGTGCCGGTAGGCGATCACGGCCACGTCGCGCGGCTCCAGCGGCCGGCCGTCGAACGTGGCGTCCGAGGCGAGCAGTGCGCGGATGTCCAGGGCCAGGTCGCGGGCCACGTGGGGGCGCACGTCGCCGACGGTGAGCGGGCGGGTGCCGCGCTTGCCGAACTGGGCCCGGGTCACCACCCGCAGCCGGAACGGCGCGCCCGACGGTGCGCCGGCCAGCCGACTCCCGTCGTGGCAGGAGCTGACGTCGTGGACCACGATCCGCTGGTCGCCGAGCTCGGCGCGGCCCAGCACGGTCTGCAGGCACTCGACCAGCGGGGCGTCGCTGCGCCAGTTCACGCCCAGGGTGCGGCGGGTGTCGGCGGTCCCGGCGGCCTGGAGGTACGTCGTCACGTCGCCGCCGCGGAAGGCGTAGATGGCCTGCTTCGGGTCGCCGATCAGCACCATCGTGGCGTGCCCGCTGAAGGCCCGGTCGAGCACCGTCCACTGCACCGGGTCGGTGTCCTGGAACTCGTCGACCAGCACGATCCGCCAGCGCTGCCGCATCCGCGCCCGGGCCGGCGCGTCCTCGGACTCCAGCGCGTCGGCGAGCTGGCTGAGCAGGTCGTCGTACGACAGGATCCCGAGCCGCCGCTTGCGCCGCTCCATCTCGGCGCGCACCGCGGCCGCGAACGCCACCCGGCGCCCGGCCAGGGTCTCGGCGGCCTCGCCGGCGGGCTCCAGCCGCGCCTGCGGGTCGCCGACCGCGCGCCGGGCGATCGCGAGCGCCTCGGCGTGGGTGAACGGCGGCGCGTCCTCGACCCGCGCGAACGCCCGCAGGTAGAGGTCGTCGACCACCTCACCGAGCAGGTCGTCGAGGTCCTCGACCAGCCGGGCCGAGGAGTCGGTGTCGCCGGCGACCCCGAGCGAGTCGAGCACCAGGGAGCAGAACTGGTGGGTGGTCGCGATCGTCGCCGCGTCGAAGCCGGCGAGCGCCTCGGCGACCCGGCGGTGCCGGAGCCGGCGCTCGGCCGCGTCGCAGTCGAGCAGCAGCTCGACCAGGTCCGAGCGCGGCTGCGGCGGCCGGCCGGGACCGGGGAGGTCCTCGGCCAGCGCCTGCTCGACCTCGACCAGCTGGGCCCGGACCCGCTCCCGCAGCTCCTGGCTGGCCGCGCGCCCGAACGTGACCACCAGCATCTGCTCCAGCCGGGCGTGGCCCTCGGCGACGTAGCGGGCGACCAGCGCCCCGATCGTCCAGGTCTTGCCGGTGCCGGCGCTCGCCTCGAGCAGCGTCGTGCCGGTCGGCAGCGGCCCGCAGATGTCGAAGTGGTCGGTCGCGGTCGTCGCGGCGCTCACAGCCTCGGAGGGTTCGCTTGCGCTCACAGCCTCGGAGGGTTCGCTTGCGCTCACAGCGGCCCCACCCTCTCGGCACCGGTCACCAGCGGCTCCCAGATCTGCCAGGCGTAGGTGGCCAGCCCGTCGTCGAGCAGCCGGGACAGCGGCGCGCGTTCGCCGTAGACGCGCACGTGCCAGGGATCGGCGTCCTCGCCCTCGATGCCCCAGCTGTTGTTGGGGTCGGTGACCCACTCCCGGGCCGCGGCGTGCGCGGGCGACCGGTCGTCGCCGCGCAGCTCCCGGGCGTGCGCCTCCGCCCACGCGTGCGCGGTGGCCAGCGGCGCGGCCAGCGGCCGGCACAGGCCGAGGTCGCGCAGCTCGACCAGCTCCCGCAGCCGATCGACGGCGGTGTGGTCGAGCGGCCCGGCGGTGGCCCGCTGGGCGCCGGCCGAGCCCTTGCCGACCGTGTGCCCGGTCCAGTTCTGGTCGGGCCGGGCCGCGCTGAGCGCGAGCAGGTCTACCCAGGTGGCGAGGCGCTGCTTGGCCCGGAGCCGGGAGTAGCCGACCCGGACCACCCGGTTGCCGTACACGTCGGAGACGGTGCCGACCAGCCGCCGCCCGTCGCCGAGGTCGACGGCCACGTCGTGCGAGCCGGCGGCGCCGGCGCGCAGCTCGACGGTGCCGCGGAAGAGGTCCTGCACCTCCGCGGTGATCCGCTGCAGCGTCAGCTCGCCCAGCCGGAACGGCGGCAGGCTGCCGGCCAGCTGCTCGGCGAGCATCACGTCGTAGGGGCTCTCCCCCGCGATCACCGCGGTGATCAGCCGGTCGCCGATCGCCCAGCGACCCAGGCCGTCGAGGTCCACCGGGATCGCGTCGGCGACCTCGTCGGCCTCCAGCGGCGCGGAGACGTCGAGCCGACCGCGCAGGAAGCCGCGGACCGGGTGCACCAGGAACGCCTTGAGGTCGGCCAACGAGACGTCCTCGCGCGGCCGGTCGGCCAGCGGCCCGGGCAGGAACGCCGGCCGCGGGTGCCGTTCGCCGGCCGCCGCCCGGGCGCCCGCGAGCGCGGCCCTGTCGAAGCTGAACGGCCGGTCCCCCACGACCAGGCCGCCGGGCGTGAGGTTGCGCGCGTCGTAGGGCTGCAGCGGGTGCGCCGCCAGCACCGCGTCGCGCACCGGCGCGTCGGTGGTCCGGTCGAGGGCGTCGAGCAGCTCGCCGAGCGGTACGGCGGGGGGCCGGCCGGCGCCCGAGTGCTCGTTGGCGCCGGTGTAGGTGACCACCAGGGTCTCGGTGGCGGCGAGGATCGCGTCGAGCAGCAGCTGGCGGTCCTCGCTGCGCACGTCGCGCTCGCCGGTGAGCGGGCGCCGGGCCAGCGCGTCGTCGCCGTCGACCGCGCTGCTGCGCGGGAACAGCCCGTCGTCGAGGCCGACCAGGCAGACCACCCGGTGGGGCACCGAGCGCATCGGAACCATCGTGCAGACGGTGAGGGTGCCGGTGCGGAAGTTCGCGCGGGTCGGCCGGCCGCGCAGCCGGGACGCCAGCAGCGCCCGGACGTCGGCCAGCCGGAGGTCGACGCCGGCGCCGTCGGAGGCGGCGTCGGTGGCACGGGCGAGCTCCCGCTCGAGCTGCGGGACCTGCCAGGCGTCCTCGGGCGGCACCTCGGTGAGCCCGCGCACCCCCTCGTGGAGCCCGGCCATCCACTGCTCGACCCGGGTGGCGTCCGCCAGCGCGGTCAGCACCGCCTCGAGCCGGTTGAGCAGCTCGGCGAACCGGCCGACCAGGTCCAGGTCGCCGCTGCCGACGTCGTCCAGCGGCAGGCCACGACCCAGGTGACGGTGCCCGTCGCCGCTCATCGCGACCCCGAGGAGGATCCGGTCGAGCCCGGACCGCCAGGTGTTGTGGGCGAAGCCGCTCATCGCGAAGCCGCCGCGCTGCTCGGCGTCCAGGCCCCAGCGGATGCCGGCCTCACTCACCCAGCGGGTGATCCGGGCGAGGTCGTCGTCGGTGAGCCGGAAGCGCCGGCGCACGGGCTCGCGGCCGGCCAGGTCGAGCACCCCGGTCGCCGTGACCCGGCCGCCGGCGAGCTCGACCAGCGCGCCCCCGACCGCGAGCAGCGGGTTGGTGCTGGTCAGCGCGCGGTCGGCCAGCCGGACCCGGAGGCGGTGCGCGGGGTGGCCGTGGTCGCCCTCGACGACCTCACCGAGGCCGAACCCGGCGGAGATCAGCGGCGCGTAGGTCTCGATGTCGGGGCACATCACGAGGATGTCGCGCGGCTCGAGCGTCGGGTCGTCGTCGAGCAGGCCGACGAGCACCTCGCGCAGCACGTCGACCTGGCGGGCCGGCCCGTGGCAGGCGTGCACCTGCACCGACCGGTCGGCGGGGTCGTGCCGGCGCGCCGCCCGCGCGGCGGCGTCGGGCGCGCGGTTGGCGCGCAGGTCGTGCTGCAGCCGGCCCAGCAGCGTCTCCGGGCCGGCGCCGCCCGGGACCCCTGGCCCCCCTGCCTCCCCCGGGTCCCCGGCGGTCCCGCTCACCGGCGTCGTGGCCACGGTGTGCAGGGTGCGGCGCAGCTCGCGGGTGTCCCGGCCGAGGGAGGCGAGCAGCGGGTGATGGACCCGGTCCACGGAGTCGTCCTCCAGCCGGGGCACCGGGCCGCCGAGACCGGTCAGCTCGTCCCACAGGGCCGGCGAGGGCTGGGGCGGCCACAGGTGCACGTCGCGGTGCACGCCGAGGGCCTGGAGCAGCTCGACCTCCGTCACCGGCAGCCGGGTGTGCCCGAACAGCGAGAGCCGGCCGGGCAGCTCGAGTCCGTCGCCGCCGGCACGCAGCAGGGCCAGGGTCTGCGCGTGGCGCAGGTCCGGGGCCGGCTCGTCGACGTGCGCGACCAGTCGGCGCCACAGCTCGGGCTGCCAGCGCAGGTCGTCGTCGAGGTCACCGCCCGCGCCGTCGGTGTCCCGGCCCTCGCGCCAGTCGGTGACCAGGCTCGGCCGCTGGACGGCGTACGACGAGAACAGCCCGGCGAGCCGGCGGGCGACCGACCAGCGGCGGTTGCGCCGCAGCAGGCCCTCCTCCCCCTCCAGCCCGTGCCCGAGGTGCGCGGCGAGCGTGGCCGCCCACGGCTCGCCGAGGCTCGCGTCGAGCACCTCCAGCAGCGGCCAGACCAGCCGGTCGGGGTCCCAGACGTCGTCGCGCTCGCGGTCCAGCAGCATCGAGACCAGGGACCGCGGGTTGAGGAACCGCACCCCCGCGCACACCCCGTCACCACCCCGCGGGCCGGTGCCGAGCCGGTGCGAGAGCCGCTGGGTCAGCCAGCGCTCCACGCCCCGGGCCGGGACCACCACGACCTCCTCCGCGAACGGGTCCGCCAGCGGCTGCGCGAGCAGCTCGCCGAGGGCGTCGGCGAGCCGGTCGGTGCGCGGGGCGCGGTGGAGGTGGAGCGTCACGGACCGCACCCTATGCGGGCCCGCCGACGGCGGCTGGGACGGCGGCGCGTCCCGGGCCGGCCGCCCTCACGGTTCGGAGGTGACCCCGTCCGCCGTGCTGCTGCTCGGTGCCGGCGTGCTGTAGACGAGTGCGCGTGCCAGTGGGGGTGCGTCGCTCCCCGCCACCGCCGCCGGCGGCTTCCTGCGCAACCCCCACCCGCAGCCACCGATCACCGCAACCGCTCCGACCAGCGAGACGACGCTCGGCGTCTCGTCGAGCACGAGCCAGGAAGCTCCGATCCCCACGACCGGAACGAGCAGCGAGAACGGCGCGACGACGCCCGCGGGGTAGCGGCTGATCAGCACCGTCCACAGTCCCGAGCCCACGATCGTGCCGACGACCACGACGTAGACGAGCCCGATCAGACCGGAGAACTGCCCGGTCGACACTGCGTTGCCGAGCGCCGCCCACCCCGTCCCCGGACCCTCGACGACGGCCGAGAGCGCCAGCATCGGCAGCACGGGCACGACGCACATCCAGAGCATGAGCCGCATCGGGTCCTGCGCCTTGGCCAGGCGACTCCCCAGATTCCCGACGGCCCAGCCGAGCGCCCCCAACACTGTCAGCACCACCGGCAGCAGCCCCGCCCCGACCGCGCGATCCCACCCGATCAAGACCATGCCGGCGATGGCGATGCCGATGCCGATCCACTGCCGACGGCCGACCTGCTCACGCAGCAGGAGTGCCCCGAGAATCACGGTGAACGGCGCCGACGACTGCAGCACCAGCGACGCCAATCCGGTCGGCATGCCGATGCTCATCGCGGAGAAGAGGAAGGCGAACTGCAGGAAGCCGAACCCGAACCCGTAGAGCAGCAACCACTTCAGGGGCACACGAGGGCGCGGCACGAACAGCACCACGGGAACGGCGATGAACAGGAAGCGAAGAGCCGCGAAGAAGAAGGGTGGGAACTGGTCCAACCCGGCGCGGATCGCCAGGAAGTTCAGCCCCCACAGCACCGCGACCCCGACCCCGAGCAGCTTGTCATGAGTGGTCACGACAGCAACTGTGGTCGCCAACGAACCATCAGCACAAGCGAATCGTAGTGACCTATCAATGTAGATTCACTTCATGGACACGGAGCGGCTGAGGATCCTGCGGGAGCTGGCCGACCGAGGAACCGTCGCCGCGACGGCGGCGTCGCTGAACCTGACCCCGTCAGCGGTGTCACAGCAGCTGAAAGTCCTCGCCCGCGAGGCCGGCGTCGCCCTCCTCGAACCCGACGGTCGACGCGTCCGTCTCACCGATGCCGGTCGCGCCCTCGTCCTGCGCGCCGAGGACGTTCTCGGTGCCCTCGCCCGGGCCGAGGCGGAGATGGACTCCTACCGAGGCTCACCGCGCGGAACGGTGCGGGTCGCGATGTTCCCGTCGGGCGCCGCGCTTCTCCTCCCCGGCGTGCTCGACCGACTCGACGGAGTCGAGCTCGTGGCGGGGGACGAGGACTACCCCGCGTCCGAGGTGAGTCGGCTCCTGGCCGACTACGACATCGTCCTGACCCATCGCGACGAGCGGTCGCCTTCGGCGGCCGCACCCCGTGTCGCGGTGCGCACCCTGATGCGCGAGCCCATCGACCTCGTGCTGCCGAGGACCCATCGCTTCGCCGACGACGAGTCCGTCGACATCCACGACCTCGCCGGCGAGCGCTGGATCAGCGTGCGCGGCGGGTTTCCCGTTGACGACATCCTCAACTCGATCGCGACGGTCACCGGGATGCAACCGCGCGTGGTGCAGCGCATCAACGACTTCCGCGTGACCGAGGAGCTGGTCGCCCACGATCACGGGATCGCGCTGATGCCGACGCACGCCTCGACACATCCCGATGTGAGACGGGTCCACCTCGTCGGGGTGCGGGCCGCCCGCATCTACGACCTGGCCACTCGCCCCGGCGCAACGCGGCGTCCCGCCGTGGCCGCCGTGGTCGACGCATTCGTCGCCGAGGCGGCACGTGTGGGTTGACGCCCCAGGTGGCGCACGAGGGAGCCGCAGGCAGGGAGCGCCTCCGCGGAAGCCCGGAACTGCCGCCGATGCGGTAGGCTCGACCTCGTTGAAGGGATGGCCCTACCGGCTGTCCTGGCCGCACACGACGTCGCGGCTCGTATCTCGTACTCCTGGTTTCGGTTCGCTGGACATCAGTACAGGTGGATGTCTTCAGCGCCTCGAGGGCACATCGTCCTCGATACCGAACAAAGGAACAGATCATGGCTCAGGGCACCGTCAAGTGGTTCAACGCTGACAAGGGCTTCGGCTTCATCGCTCAGGATGGTGGCGGCGAGGACGTGTTCGTCCACTTCTCCGCCATCCAGTCCGGCGGCTACAAGTCGCTCGACGAGAACCAGAAGGTCGAGTTCGACCTCACCCAGGGCCCCAAGGGCCCCCAGGCGGAGAACGTCCGCGTCTCCTGATCTCAGCGCGAAGAGCCCCGACCGCAGACGCGGTCGGGGCTCTTCGTACGTGCTGCCTAGAGTGTGCCCATGAGTGCGAGTCACTGGGCCCGCCGGCTGGAGCAGGCGTGGGACGGCGGCCGGCGACGGCGAGCCGGCTCCCGACCGCCAGTCGACCTGCGGATCGAGCCGTACGTCGGCCACGGCAGTGACCAAGGGGTGGTGGCGCGCGGACGGGTCCTGGATGATCCGCGTCCTCCCGAGGCCGAGCAGGGCGAGGGCGTCGGCGCCGCGGTACGCCGTACCGTGCAACGGTTCCTGACCGACGACCTGCCGGGTGTGCCCCTTCGGGTCACCGTCGCGGGGACGGCTGTCGAGACCGTCACCGACGCCGACGGCTACTTCCGGGTGCACCTGCAGCCGGAGCCTGACCAGCTCACCGTCCCGTGGACCAGCGGGACCGTCGAGCTCACCGACGAGTACCGCGGCATCACCGATCCGAGGAGCACGTCGTTCGAGGTCCTGGTCCCGAGCCACGACGCGACGTTCGGGGTCATCTCGGACGTCGACGACACCATCCTCGAGACCGGCGTCCAGCGAGTCGGGCGGATGATCCAGCAGACGCTGACCGGCAACGCCCTCACCCGGACGCCCTTCCCGGGCGCGCCGGAGCTCTACGGCGACCTCGCGGCGGCCGGGGCCAACCCCGTCTTCTACGTCTCCTCCAGCCCCTGGAACCTGCACGGCTTCCTGGTGGCGTTCCTCCGACACCACAAGTTCCCGATGGGGCCGTTGCTGCTTCGCGACCTCCTCGGAACGTCCGCCGGTCGCGAGCAGAAGTCGGGCCGCATCCAGGAGGTCCTCGACCTTCATCCCCGGCTCCGGTTCGTGCTCATCGGCGACTCCGGAGAGAAGGATCCCGAGATCTACGCCGCCATCGCTCGGGCGAACCCGGGGCGGATTCTCGCGATCTACATCCGCGAGGTTCGTCTCGATCCGGGCGACGGTCGGGTGGAGGAGGTCTCGGGCACCTGGTCCGAGGACGTGCCCTTCGTGGTCGCGGCCGACACCGACGCCCTACGCCGGCACGCGGTCGCGGTCGGCCTGCTCTGATCCGCCCCCGGCCCCCCGGTCGAGGCCGGCGAGCCCGGCGACGGTGAGCTGGAGGTGGGCCACCCGGATGGGGGCGTAGGCTCGTCGGCAGCCGAACGAGGGAGTGCCCGTGAGTAGTCCGAAGCATCTGCTGGAGGCGTTGGAGCCGGTCGTCGCGGAGAATCTCGACCGCCACCTCGGGCTGGCCCAGGAGTGGCACCCCCATGACTACATCCCGTGGAGCGAGGGCCGCGACTTCGCGTTGCTCGGTGGCGAGGACTGGGCTCCGGAGCAGTCACGGCTCTCCGAGACCGCCAAGGCAGCGATGGTCACCAACCTGCTGACCGAGGACAACCTGCCCTCCTACCACCGCGAGATCGCCACCCGGTTCGGGCGCGACGGCGCCTGGGGCACCTGGGTCGGTCGCTGGACCGCCGAGGAGAACCGACACGGGATCGCCATGCGCGACTACCTGGTCGTGACTCGCGGGGTGGACCCGGTCGAGCTCGAGCGCGCCCGGATGGACTACATGACGTCCGGCTACGACTCCGGCGACAAGACTCCGCTGGAGGCGGTGACGTATGTGTCCTTCCAGGAGTTGGCCACTCGGGTCTCGCACCGCAACACCGGCAAGGTCACCAACGACCCCATCGCCGACCGGATGCTGGCCAGGATCTCCAAGGACGAGAACCTGCACATGGTCTTCTACCGCAACATCGTGGCGGCCGCGTTGGAGATCGCGCCCGACGAGACCATGCGAGCGATCGCTGATGAGGTCATCGGATTCGAGATGCCCGGCGCCACGATGGCCGGCTTCCGTCGCAACTCGATGATGATCGCGAAGGCTGGCATCTACGACCTGCGGCTGCACCACGACGACGTGATCATGCCGATCCTGCGCCATTGGAACGTCTTCGATCGCACCGGCCTCGGCGAGGTCGGCGAGCAGGCCCGCGAAGACCTCGCCGTCTTCCTGGAGGGCCTGGACACCCAGGCGTCCCGCTTCGTGGAGCGCCGTGCGGAGCACCGTGCCCGCGTCGCCGCCCAGTCTGACAGCGACGAGACGCCCGACATCGCCTCCTGAGCCCAGTCGGCAACCGCCCGTCCGGCGGCCACGGGCGCGGGCGCGCGTGGGTGCTGAGGAGTCCGGAGGACGTGCGTCGTCAGCCGGCCCCTCAGTCGCCCGGAGCGCTCGGCGGCCGGTATCCGGGTCGGCCGCTGGTCCCGGCCGAGCGCAGTGCGGCTCGTCCGAGCGAGCGGGCCGACCGCGAGATCGCGGGCTCGGGGACGCCGGAGATCGACGGGGGCATCACGACGACGGGACAGGTGGCGGCGTACACGATCCGATGGGCCAGCAGCGGTGACATCGACGGTCTCCGCGGCGCGCCGATCACCAACAGGTCCGCCTCGCGGGCCTCGTTCAGCAGGCCACGACGCCTGCTGCCGTGGATGACCCGGATCTCCACCCCGTGGTCATCACCCAGCACCTCGGCGACGTCTCGCGCCAGCTGGGCGTGCTGCTGCGCGCGCAGGCTGTCGGTGTCCTGGGGTGGCCGTGACGAGCTGCCCGAGGGCCCGGCCGCGGCGAGGGCCACCTGGTGGACGCGCACCGCGATCGCCCGCCCGCCGTTGGCCTCGGCCTGGGCGCGCGCCCAGGCCAGTGCACCGGGGGACTTCGACGTCGCGCTCACGCCCACGACGACGGTGTAGGGCTTGTCCTGGTTGGTCATGACGTCCTCGGCTTCTCGTGCGTTCCTCCGCTCAGACCGGCAGGAGGGTCTTCTGGTTGCCATCCTCGTCGAACTCGGTCAGGGGCGGTGCGATCTCCTCCAGCGACTTGCCCTCGGAGTCGACGCCCCAGATCGCCGCCACCACGGCTCCGAGCAGCATCACGCCGGTCGCCAGGAGGTAGCCCCAGAACATCGGGGTGCGGTCCGTGCCGTCCCCGATCAGCGCGCCGTAGAGCACCGGACCCATGGCACCGAAGACCTGGGCGATGGAGAAGAAGTACGAGATCGCCTGGCCGCGGACCTCCTGGGGGAAGATCTCCGAGACGGTGAGGTAGCCGGCGGAGGCTCCGGCGGAGGCGAAGAAGAACGCGACGCACCAGAAGGCCGTGTGGGTGATCGCGTTCAGGGCGTCGGCCTGGAACAGGAACGCCGAGACGGCCAGCACGATCCCGCTGATCGCGTAACACCCCCCGATCATCTTGCGACGCCCGACGGTGTCGAACAAGGGACCCAGCAGCAGCGGGCCGAGCAGGTTGCCGATCGCGAAGGGGAAGAAGAACAACGCTGCTTGTGCGGAACTGAGACCGTAGAAGTTCTTCAACACCAAGGCGTAGGTGAAGAAGATGGCGTTGTAGAGGAAGCTCTGCGTGATCATCAGCGTCAGGCCGAGCACCGTCCGGGTCGGATAGAGCTTGAAGAAGACATGGAGCAACTGCTTGGGCGTGAGTCCGGAGCCGGCCTTGATCCAGCGTGCCTCGGAGTCGTCATGGTCGGGGAGTTCCTCGCCGGAGTCCCGGACCTGGCCCTCGATCCAGTCCACGATCTCCTCGGCCTCGTCGGCGCGACCGTGAGTGACCATCCACCGGGGGCTCTCGGGGATGTGTCGACGCAGGTAGATGATCCCCAGTCCGAGCACCGGCCCGATGAAGAACGCGATCCGCCAGCCGACGTCCTGCCCGAAGCGGCTCGTGTCCAGGAGGATCGAGCTGGCGACGGCGCCGAGCGCGGCACCCGCCCAGTAGGTCCCGTTGATCGCCAGGTCCACCCGGCCGCGGTGCTTGCCGGGGATCAGCTCGTCGATCGCCGAGTTGACCGCCGAGTACTCACCGCCGATGCCCATGCCGGAGACGAAGCGGAACACCAGGAACACCCACATGTTGGGTGCCAGGCCCGCCAGCGCCGCGCCCACCAGGTACACGAGCAGGGTCATCGTGAACATCTTCTTGCGACCGAGGTGGTCGGTGAGCCGCCCGAACAGCAACGCTCCCGCCACCTCGCCCAAGAGGTAGACGGTGCCGGCCAGGCCGACCTGGGCCGCGGTCATGTCCAGCGTCTTCTCGAAGCCGCCGGCCGCGACGATCTGCACCTCCAGGCCGTCCAGGATCCAGGCGGTGCCCAGTCCGAAGATGACCATCCAGTGGAACCGCGCCCACGGCATGTCGTGCATCCGGGCCGGTATCAGGCTCTTGATCGGCCGGTCCTGCGCTGCCGCCGAACTGGACATGGGCAACCTCCCTCTAGGCACTCGCCAGAGGTAGATACCCGGAGGAAGGTCATCTTGAACGTCCGAATGTGCGAGCGGGGCCTGACCCGGATCCGGGTCAGGCGTTGGCGCGCTCGTCGATCCGGTTCTTCGCGAGGCTGGCGAGCGCCGCGGCGGCGAGCACCACGACGATGAAGCCGAGCGAGGTGAGGATGCCGATCTCCGGCAGCGGCACCGACCCGAGGTGGTCGATCTGCGAGCCGTGCAGCGCCTCGATGATCAGCTTCACGCCGATGAAGGCGAGGATCGCCGACAGCCCGATGTTGAGGTAGACCAGCCGCTCGAGCAGCCCGCCGACGAGGAAGTAGAGCTGGCGCAGGCCCATCAGCGCGAAGGCGTTGGCGGTGAAGATGACGAACGCGTCCTGGGTGAGGCCGAAGATCGCCGGGATCGAGTCCAGCGCGAAGACCACGTTGGCCAGCCCGATCGCGGCGATCGCGATCACCAGCGGCGTGTAGCTGCGCCGACCGTCCTCCCGGACCGCGAGCCGGTCACCGTGGTAGTCGCGGGTCAGCGGGAGCACCCGGCGCAGCGCCTTCAGCAGGCGGTACTCCTGGAAGTCGGGCTCGTCGTCGTCCTCGCGCAGCAGCGTCACCGCGGTGTAGATCAGCAGCACGCCGAAGAGGTAGAAGGTCCACGACGCGGCCGCGATCAGCGCCGCCCCGGCGAGGATGAAGACCGCGCGCATCACCATCGACAGCACGATGCCGATGTAGAGCACCTTGTCCTGCGCCAACGGCGGCACCGCGAACCTCGCCATGATGATCACGAACACGAAGAGGTTGTCCACCGAGAGGCTGTACTCGGTGATGTAGCCGGAGAAGAACTCCGCACCGGTGTGCCCTCCCGCGGTCAACGCCAGGACGGCGCCGAAGGCGAGCGCGAGAGCGACGTAGAACGTCACCCAGCGCACCGACTCGCTGAGCGTGACCTCGTGGTCGCGCCGGGCGATGACCCGCAGGTCGACGTACACGATGACGGCGAGGAACGCGAGGGTCGCGACCCAGGCGGAGAGCGGGACGGCACTGATCACTGAAACCTCCGGAGGCAGGGTGGGGCTCCGGAGGTCTCTTCCACCGGCGTACGCCGGCCTCGGGCGCCGGGCCAGGACTGGGCCTGTCCGTGATGACGACGGTCCGAGAGTGGGAATACTCCCCTCCAACGAGGAGGGACCCTACCGGTCACGGCGGCCGGCGATCGAACCCGTCCGCCGGCGCGGAGCCGGTCAGCCCTCGGCCGGGCGCAGCTTCACCTCGAGGCGGGCGGCGAGGTCGTCGTACGACGTGCCGAACGTCTCCAGCACCTCGACGCCGCGCTCGGCGGCCTCGGGCCCGACCCGGAACGTCGCGACGTCGGTGTAGACCCGGTCCACGCAGCCGACGCCGGTGAGCGGGTAGCTGCACGAGGGGACCAGCTTCGAGGAGCCGTCCTTGGCGAAGAGCGTCATCATCACCAGCACCTGCTTGGCCCCGATCGCGAGGTCCATCGCGCCGCCGACCGCCGGGATCGCGTCGGGCGCCCCGGTGTGCCAGTTGGCCAGGTCGCCGCCGGCCGAGACCTGGAAGGCGCCGAGCACGCAGACGTCGAGGTGGCCGCCGCGCATCATCGCGAAGGAGTCGGCGTGGTGGAAGTACGCCGCGCCCGGCAGCTCGGTCACCGGCACCTTGCCGGCGTTGGTCAGGTCGGGGTCGACCTCGTCGCCGACGGCCGCGCGACCCATGTTCAGCATGCCGTTCTCGGTGTGCAGCACGACGCCGGAGTCGGCGCGCAGGTAGTCGGCGACCTTGGTGGGCTGCCCGATGCCGAGGTTCACGAACGAGCCGCGCGGGATGTCGCGGGCCACGACCTCGGCCATCTCGTCCCGGCTCAGCGGGCCCCGGTCGGGGTGCTCACGGGTGCTCATACGGCCACCACCTTGTCGACGAAGATGCTGGGGGTCACGACCGCCTCCGGGTCCAGGTCGCCGGTCTCGACGACCTCGCTCACCTGCACCACCGTGCTGGCCGCGGCGGTCGCCATCACGGGGCCGAAGTTGCGGGCGGTCTTGCGGTAGACGAGGTTGCCCATCCGGTCGGCGCGGTGCGCGCCGACCAGGGCGACGTCGCCGCGGATCGGGTACTCGAGCACGTAGGTGCGCCCGTCGATCTCCCGGGTCTCCTTGCCCTCCGCGAGCGGCGTGCCGACCCCGGTCGGGCAGTAGAACGCACCGATCCCGGCGCCCGCGGCGCGCATCCGCTCGGCGAGGTTGCCCTGGGGCACCACCTCGAGCTCGATCTCGCCGGCGCGGTAGAGGCCGTCGAAGACCCAGGAGTCGGTCTGCCGCGGGAACGAGCAGACCATCTTGCGCACCCGGCCCGCCGCCAGCAGCGCGGCCAGCCCGGTGTCGCCGTTGCCGGCGTTGTTGGACACCACGGTCAGGTCGGACGCGCCCTGCCGGAGCAGCGCGTCGATCAGCTGCACCGGCATCCCGGCCATCCCGAAGCCGCCGATCAGCACGGTGTCGCCGTCGCGGACGCCGGCCACCGCCTCGTCGGCCGTCTCGCAGATCGTGGTCACCGCACGCCCGCCGAGACGTTCTCGAGGACGACCGCCAGCGCCTGGCCGACGCCGATGCAGATCGCGGCCACGCCGTACCGGTCGCCGGACTCCTGCAGGCGGTGCGCGAGCGTGCCGAGGATGCGGCCCCCGGAGGCGCCGAGCGGGTGGCCGATCGCGATCGCGCCGCCCTTGGCGTTCACGATCTCCGGGTCGACCTTCCAGGCCTCCACGCAGGCCAGCGACTGCACCGCGAAGGCCTCGTTGAGCTCGATCGCCGCCACGTCGGCCCAGGTGATCCCGGCCCGCTGCAGCGCCTTCTCGGCCGCCTCCACGGGCGCGAAGCCGAACGCCTGCGGCTCCAGCGCGTGCGCCCCCCGGCCGGCGACCCGGGCGACCGGGTCACGGCCGATGATCGACGCGGCCGCCGCGGAGCCGAGCACCAGCGCGGAGGCGCCGTCGTTCAGCGGCGAGGCGTTGCCGGCGGTGATGGTGCCGTCGGGGCGGAACGCCGGCTTGAGCCCGGCCAGCTTCTCCGCGCTGCTGCCGGGACGGATGCCCTCGTCGCGCTCGAGGAGGCTCTGGCCGTCCTTGCCCGGGACCCGCACGACGAGGTCCGCGTAGAACCCGTCGTTCCAGGCCTTGTCGGCCAGGTTGTGGCTGCGCGCGGCGAACTCGTCCTGTCGCTCGCGGGAGATCCCGAACCGCTCCTGCAGCTGCTCGTTGGCCTCGCCCAGCGAGACCGTCCACTCCTTCGGCATCCGCTCGTTGACCAGCCGCCAGCCGAGCGTGGTGGAGACCGCGGTGACGTTGCCGGCGGGGAAGGCGCGCGACGGCTTCGGCAGCACCCACGGGGCCCGGGTCATCGACTCGACGCCGCCGGCCAGGACGACCTCGGCGTCGCCGGTCTCGATGGTGCGCGAGGCGATCATCGCGGCGTCGAGGGAGGAGCCGCACAGCCGGTTCACGGTGGTCGCGGGCACGCTGCTCGGCAGGCCGGCGAGCAGCACCGCCATCCGCCCGACGTTGCGGTTGTCCTCGCCGGCGCCGTTGGCGTTGCCCCAGACCACGTCGCCGATCTGCTCGGGGTCGAGATCCGGCGTACGGTCCAGCACCCGGGTCAGGGCCACGGCGGCCAGGTCGTCGGGCCGGACCTCGGCCAGCGCGCCGTTGAAGCGGCCGAAGGGAGTGCGGACGGCGGCGTACACGAAGGACGAGCTCACCGGGGCTCCTATGTTCGAGATGCGAACGCATGTGCGCTCTGCGAACCCACTCTAGCGCGCCGCCTAGGCTGGGGGAAGGCCGCGGCGCGGCCCAGTCGAGGAGGAGCACCCGAGATGACCAGCGAGACCAGCCAGACCCGGGACCATGCCCCGGACCGGGACCCGGCCGGGGACCCGGCCCGGGACCTGGCGGCGATCGAGGCCGAGCGCGCGCGGATCCGCGACGCCCACCTCCGGCCCACCGCCACCCGCCCCGCGTCGACCGCCCGCGGGCTGCACCACACCGCGCTGATCAGCAGCGACGTGGAGCGGACCGTGCGGTTCTACCAGGACGTGCTGGGCTTCCCGCTGACCGAGCTGATCGAGAACCGTGACTACCCCGGCTCCTCGCACTTCTTCTTCGACATCGGCCACGGCAACCTGCTGGCGTTCTTCGACTTCCCTGGCCTCGACGTCGGGCCGTACGCCGAGGTGCTCGGCGGCCTGCACCACCTGGCGATCTCGGCCTCGCCGGAGCACTGGGAGGAGCTGGTGGCCCGACTGGAGGCGGCCGGGATCGAGCACGAGGTGCACAGCGGGGTCTCGGTCTACTTCCGCGACCCCGACGGCGCGCGGATCGAGCTGATCGCCGACCCGCTCGGGGAGATGTACGGCCAGCAGGTGCTCTGACCCGCGTCGGTCGCCGGGCGACCGGGGGCGACTGGGGGCCGGTCGGTCCGTTCAATTGTTTGGAGATCGGCCCCCTACCCACCAGTAACCCACCGAGGTCCGAGCAATTGAACGGACCAGCCACCCCCGGACGGGCCGAACGGCTCGACCCGGCCGGGGCGGGGGCGGTCAGGCGCGGATGCCGGAGGAGGCGAGGTCGGCGCTGATGGTGGCGGCGGTGGCGACCACGGCGTCGACGTACTCCCGCGGCAGCTCGGGCAGCGCGTGGGTGGAGGTGGAGACGTTGATCGCGGCCACGACCTCGCCGTCGCGGTCGCGCAGCGGAGCCGCGACCGAGCGCAGCCCGGCCTCGAGCTCCTGGTCGACCAGCGCCCAGCCCTGCGCGCGCACCCGGTCCAGCTCCGCCCGCAGCCGGTCCGGCTCGACCACGGTGTGCCCGGTCAGGGCAGCAAGATCGGTGCGGGCCAGGTGCGCCTCGAGCTCCTCGGGGGGCAGGCCGGCGAGCAGCACCCGCCCCATCGAGGTGGCGTACGCCGGGAACCGGGTGCCGACGGTGATCCCCACCGTCATGATCCGGCGGGTCGCGACCCGGGCGACGTAGACGATCTCGTCGCCGTCGAGCACCGCCGCCGAGGTCGACTCCCCCAGCCGCGCGGAGAGCTGCTCCAGGTGCGGCTGCGCGATCTGCGGCAGGCCGAGACCGGAGAGGTACGCCGTGCCGAGCCGCAGCACCTGCGGGGTCAGCGTGAACCACTTGCCGTCGAAGCGGACGTAGCCCAGCTCGACCAGCGTGTGCAGGAACCGCCGGGCCGTGGCCCGGGTCAGCCCGGTGCGGCCCGCGATGTCGGAGAGCGTCATCGACGGGTGGTCGGCGTCGAAGGCGGTGATCACGCTGAGCCCGCGCGCCAGCGACTGCACGAACTGGTCCCCCGGCGCGGGGCTCCCGGGGCCGGCAGCGGCGTCCGGTCCGGTCATGGGCGTGAGCATAGGGCCGGCCCCACCGCGCAGGCCGGCAACGCTCAAGCCTCGCCCGGGTCGGCCGACTCGCCCGACTCGCCCGGCTCGCCCGGCTCGCCCGGGCCGCCCGGCTCGCCCGGCTCGGCCAGCACCCGCTGCGCGACCCGGAAGGCCGTGTTGGCGTCGGGCACCCCGCAGTAGATCGCGCTCTGCAGCAGCACCTCCTTGATCTCCTCCGCGCTCAGCCCGTTGCGGCGGGCGGCGCGCACGTGCATCGCCAGCTCCTCGTTGTGGCCGCGGGCGACCAGCGCAGTCAGCGTGATCATCGAGCGCGACCGGCGATCGAGGCCGGGACGGGTCCAGATCGAGCCCCAGGCGTACTGCGTGATCAGCTCCTGGAAGTCCCGCGTCAACTCGGTCGTGCCGGCCACGGCCCGGTCCACGTGCTCGTCACCGAGCACCTCCCGGCGCACCGCCATGCCGTCGGCGTGCACCTGCGCGCGGGTCCGCTCGGGCGCCCATGCCGCGGGCGCCGGGGCGGCCGGGGCCTCGCCCAGGCAGTGCTGCCGGATCAGCGTCGCGACCCCGGCCGGCTCCTCGGCCGGCGCCAGGTGGGCGACGTCGGGCAGCACCTCGAGCCGGCCGTCCTTGACGCCCTCGGCGATCTCGCGGAGGTGGTCCGGGGTCGTGGCCACGTCGTTGGCGCCGGCGACCGCGAGCACCGGCGCGGTGATCTCGCCGAGCCGGTCGCGGACGTCGAAGTCGGCGAGCGCGCCGCAGACCGCGACGTACCCCTCGTCGACCGCCTCCGACAGCGCGTGCAGCAGCGCCGAGCCGCGGTCGGGCTCCCGCTCCAGGAACCCGGGGCCGAACCAGCGCTGGGCCGAGCCCGCGACCATCGACGACGTGCCCGCGGCCCGCACCCGGGCCATCCGGTCGGTCCACGACTCCACGCTCCCGATCCGGGCACCGGTGCACAACAGCACCGCGGACAGCACCCGCGACGGCGCGTCGAGCAGCAGCTGCAGGCCCACCGCGCCGCCGACCGAGTCCCCGGCGTAGTGGAACGCGCGGCCCTCGTCGAGCTGGTCGACCACCGCGAGCACCCCGGCGGCCAGCTCGGCCATCGTGAACGGCTCCTCGGGCGTCGAGCGGTTGTGCCCGTGGCCGGGCAGGTCCCATGCCACGACGTCGAACACCTCGGTCAGTCCGGCCGCCGCGCAGTCGGTCCACACGGTCGCCGCGGAGGTGCCGAGCGAGGGCCCGAGCACCAGCAGCGGCAGGTCGGCGCGGTTGCGGGCGCCGGTGAGACGGACGGCAGTGACGGCCGGGATCATCGGTTCTCCTCGAGGTGGGGCAGGGGGGTCGGGTGGTCCAGGTGCTGGCGGGCGCGGGCGACGGTGGCGCCGACCAGCCGGCTGCTGACGCCCAGGTAGTGCGCCGACGGGGTCCGGCCGGCGAGGCCGGCCATCGTGCGCTGCTCGGCGTGCAGGTCCGCGGCGGCGGCGTCGTGGTGGGCGCGCATCCGGTCCGCGTGCACCCGCAGCCCGGCGAGCAGGTCGGTGGCGTGCGCCGCCGCCACGACGGTACGCCGGGCCAGGTCGCGCAGCGTGGCCCACTCCGCGTGCCAGCCGCCGTCGGCCCGCTCGTCGACGGACTCGGCCGCGGCCAGGTGCAGCGTCGCCCCGAGCTGCGGCGTGGTGAGCGCGGCCCGGCGTACCAGCGTCGAGAGCACCGGGTTGGCCTTGTGCGGCATCGTCGAGGAGCCGCCGCCGGTGCCCTCGGAGAGCTCCCCGAGCTCGGGGCGCGACAGCGTCAGCACGTCGTTGGCGAGCCGGCCCCAGGCGTCGGTGCAGCCGACCAGCGCGTCGCCGACCCGGGTGATCGGGGTCCGGGTGGTGTGCCACGGGTCGGCGGCCGCGAGCCCCAGCCGGGCGGCCACGTCGGCGGCCAGCGCGGCCGCGACGCCCTCCGGCTCGGGGAGGTCCGCGGCGAGCTCCACCCAGGCGGCGCGGGTGCCGGCGGCGCCGCCGAGCTGGACCGGCCAGCGCAGCGCCGCCAGCGCCTCGTCGGCGTCGAGGACCCCCGAGAGCCAGCCGGCCGCCTTCAGCCCGAACGTGAACGGCACCGCGTGCTGGGTCAGCGTCCGCCCGGCCATCACGGTCCCGGTGTGCTCGTCGGCGAGCTCGGCGAGTCGGGCCACCTGCGCGGTGAGCTGGCCGCGCACCTCGGCGACCGCATCGCGGGTGCAGAGCAGCAGCGCGGTGTCCAGCACGTCCTGGCTGGTCAGCCCGCGATGCAGCCAGCGGGCCGTGTCGGCGTCGCGGGCCTCGGCCCGCTCCCGGAGCAGCGCGACCAGGCCGATGACCGGGTTACCGCCGGCCTCCGCCCCCGAGGCCAGCGGCGCGACGTCGTCCGGCCCGACCAGCGCGCCGAGGCCGTGCGGCCGGTCCAGACCGGCCGCGGCCGCGGGCGGCGCGACGCCGGCCGCGACGAGGGCCGCCAGCCACGCGCCCTCGACGCGCACCATCGCCTCGAGCAGCGCGGGCGAGCCCATCAGCCCGCCGGCGCGCTCGTCCCCGGGCCAGAACAGGTCGGGCAGATGATCGCTCACCCGGTCAGTGTCGCGGATAGGCGAGGAAGACCGTCTCGTCCGCACCCTGCAGCCGGACGTCGAACGCGAACCCGTGCTCGTCCGGGCGCGTCACCAGGGTGCCCCGTCGCGCCGGCGCCACCGAGGACAGCAGCGGGTCGGCGTCCAGCACGGACGGCTCCCCGGGCAGGTAGGCCCGGGTGAAGAGCCGGTTCAGCAGCCCGCGGGCGAACACCGTGAGCGCGAAGTACGGCGCGGCCCCGTCCGAGGCCGCGCCCGGGCGCAGCGTGGTGAACGAGAACCGGCCCTCGTTGTCGGTCGCGCAGCGGCCCCACCCGGTGAACGTGTAGCCGTCGCGGCGCAGCGAGCCGGTCGCGCGCGGCACCCGGCCGGCCGGGTCGGCCTGCCACAGCTCGAGCAACGCGTCCGGCACCGGGTCGCCGGCGCCGTCGAGCACCCGGCCGTGCAGCCGGACCGCGTCGGGGTGCGAGGCGGGCACGAGCAGGTGGTCGCCGGCGTACGGCAGCGCGAAGCCGTAGAACGGCCCGACCGTCTGGCCGGGGGTGGCCGCCCTGCTCACGGCGGAGTCTCCGGGGGTGCGGCTCATGCCTCGACCTCTTCCTCCATCAGGGTGCGGTGGCTGCCGGTCAGGACGATGTCCCAGCGATAGCCGGTGCACCACTCGTGCTGCGTCACGTCGTGGTCGTAGGTCGCCACCAGCCGGGCCCGGGCCGCGGGGTCGACGACGGCCTGGAAGATCGGGTCGAGCGCGAACAGCGGGTCGCCCGGGAAGTACATCTGGGTCACCATCCGCTGGGTGAACTCCCGGCCGAACAGCGAGAAGTGGATGTGCGCCGGCCGCCAGGCGTTGCGGTGGTTCTTCCACGGGTAGGGGCCGGGCTTGATCGTCGTGAACCGGTAGCCGCCGTCGCCGTCGGTCAGGCAGCGCCCGACGCCGGTGAAGTTCGGGTCGATCGCGGCGGGGTGCTGGTCGCGCTTGTGGATGTAGCGCCCGCCCGCGTTGGCCTGCCAGATCTCGACGAGCTGGTGGCGCACCGGCCGGCCCTCGCCGTCCAGCACCCGGCCGGTCACGACCATCCGCTCGCCGACCGGCTCGCCGCGGCGCTGGATCGTCAGGTCGGCCTCGAGCGGGTCGACGTCGGCCTGGCCGAAGACCGGCGACCACAGCTCGATGCCCTCGGGGTCGGCGTGGTGGAGGTCCTTGGTCGGGTGGCGCAGCACGCTGGAGCGGTACGGCGGGTAGTCGAGCCGCGGCTGGGTCTCGACGCCGTCCGTCGGCCCGCCGTCGCGCCCGCCCTCGTAGGCCTTGGCGATCTGCTGGATCTCCTCGGTGACCTCGGCCTGGGTCGTGGCGGCCGCGTCGGAGGAGGCACGGTTGTCGGTCACGTCGCAGACCGTACGGGTCGCAAGGCCCGGCAACCGAGCCCCAAGTTCCGTCCAGTGGAAGACTGGGCGGGTGGCCGGCAACAGTGGCAGTCCCGGCGCCAGCGTGACCTCGCGGGCGCTGGCGCTGCTCGGCGCCTTCGACGAGCGGCATCGCCGGCTCACGCTCAGCCAGCTGGCCGGTCGGGCCGGGCTGCCGGTCGCGACCGCGCATCGGCTGGTCGCCGAGCTGGTCGCCTGGGGGGCGCTGGCGCGGACCGGCTCCGGGGAGTACGTCGTGGGCCGGCGGCTGTGGGACCTCGGGCTGCTGGCGCCGGTGCAGACCGGCCTGCGCCAGGTGGCCTCGCCGTTCCTCCACGACCTCTACGGCACCACCCTGGCCACCGTGCACCTGGCCGTGCGGGACCGGGTCGAGGTGCTCTACCTGGACCGGCTGTCCGGCCACGCCTCGGTGCCGGTGGTGAGCCGGATCGGCTCGCGGCTGCCGCTGCACGCGACCGGCGTCGGCAAGGTGCTGCTCGCCCACGCCCCGGCGCCGGTGCAGGAGCAGGCGCTGGCCCGGCTGACCCGGGTCACGCCGTACACCGTGACCCAGCCCGGGCTCCTGCGCCGCCAGCTGGCCCGGGTGCTGCGCGAGGGCTATGCCACCACGGTGGAGGAGATGAGCCTGGGCGCCTGCTCGGTCGCGGTGCCGATCCGGCAGGACGAGGAGGTGGTCGCCGCGCTCGGGATCGTGGTGCCCAGCCTGAAGAAGGACCGGCCCCGGCTGGTCGCCGCGCTGCAGGTGGCCGCCCAGGGCGTCGGCCGCAGCCTGGGTTGACGGACTGCGGCCGACGCCGGGCGTCGCTCCCGCTCAGCGCGGCACGGCGCCCGCGAACCAGTGGCTGGTCCAGATCCTCTCGCGGCGCACCCGGGCCCCCGAGTACGGCGCGTGCAGCACGTACTTCGCGCCGTGACGGCGTCCCGCGAAGACACCGACGTGGTAGACGCCGTGGCTGTTCCTGAAGAAGACCAGGTCGCCGCGACGGGCCTTGCTCTTCTTGATGTGGTGGGCCCACCTGGCCTGCGCCGAGGAGGTCCGCGGGATGTGCTTGAAGCCCGCCTTGCGGAAGCTGAAGTAGGTCAGCCCGGAGCAGTCGAAGCGGCTCGGGCCGGCGGCGCCGTACTTGTAGGGGTCACCCTTCTGGCGGACCGCGACGCGGGTGGCGTGGCCGACCCGGTGCGCGATCGTGCGGTGGTGGTGACTGGTGGCAGCGTGCGCGTCGGTGGTCATCGGAGCCGTGGCGAGGACACCCATGGCGAGGGCGCCGCTGGTCAGGGCCCGGGCTCCCCAGCGTGCGGAGGCGCGCAGCAGCGTCGGCATGGAGTTGGACATGCGGTTCTCCCTTCCCACGCCTGTGAGGTGAGCTGTCGGGTTCGGGCGAGGAAGGTGCCCGGCCACGGGTCGGTGGCTTCACCCCGAGCGGTCGGGGACCGCGTGGAACGCTGGTTCCCCCACTCCTGCCCGTGTGTCGACGGCGACCACAGGGTCACCGCACGGACCGGCGCCACGGGCGGGCAGGACTCGGCGTACCCGGGGCCGGCTGTTCACTTGCAAACCCGCAGACGATAGGCAGGGGATCGCCGGGATCGCCAAATGCGCGGGCGCCCCGGGGGCCGTGACGGTCGACACGCTCGCCTCCGCCGGGCCTCGCCCCGAGGCCGGGTCAGCGGTCCGGCAGCAGCCCCTCGCGCACGGCGATCGAGAGCGCCTCGAGCTTGGAGTGCGCGCCGAGCTTGGCCGAGAGGTTCGCGACGTGGTTGCGCACCGTGTGCACGCTGACCACCAGCTGCTCGGCGATCGCGGCGTTGGTCAGCCCGCCGGCCACCAGCCCCAGCACCTCGCGTTCGCGGCCGGTGAGCGCCTCGTGGGGCGGCCGGCCGTCGCGCTGCAGCCGGGGCAGCAGCCGGGCCAGCAGCTCCGGGGAGATCACCGCCTCTCCGGAGGCCGCGGCACGCACCGCGGCGGTCACCTCGGCCAGGCTGCGGGTCTTGGACAGGAAGCCGGCCGCGCCGGCCTCGATCGCGGCCACCAGCACGTGGTCGGCCGAGCTGGCGGTGAGCACCACGACCCGCAGCCCGCTGCGCAGCGCGAGCAGCTCCCCGATCGCGGCGACCCCGTCCCCGTCCGGCAGCCGGTGGTCGAGCAGCACCACGTCGGGAGCGGCGGTGCGGATCAGTGCCCGCGCCCGCTCCAGCGTGGCCGCGACGCCCACGCTGAGCAGGTCGGGCTCCTGGTCCAGCACCGCGGCCAGGCTGCTGGCCAGCACGTCGTGGTCGTCGACGACCAGCACCCGGATCGGCGCGGCGGCGGGCCCACCGCCGTCGACCGCGTCACCCACGGCACCGTTCACGGGGCCGCTCACGGGGTCGCTCGTCGGGTGGGTCACGGGGTCGCTCACCAGCGGTCCGCGCCGAGCTCGCGGTCTACGACGGCCGGCGCCGGACGGTTGACCAGCACGTCGTGCACGGCCGTGCGCGACTCACTGCTGCCGGTGAGCACCAGGGCGCCGCGGGCGGCGTTGGACTCGCGGTCCAGGGCGGCCCGCATGGCCGCGTCGTCCGCCCAGAACACCGTCGCGTGGATCGAGCCGTCCTCGCGGTCCACCAGGACCGTGCACCCGCGGAACCCCGGCAGGCACTCGATCGAGGGCAGCAGCGCGTCGAGCATCTCGTCCAGCGACTCCCGCGTGGGGTGGCTCTCGGGCGTGAAGGTCCAGGTCCGCGCCACCAGCGACGCCGCCGGATCGTCGTGCCCCGTCACGCGTGCTCCCCCTCACCGGCGGCCGCCTGCTCGACCGCTGCTAGTGCGAAGGTACTAGACGGACTGGTGCGCGCGGCCGCTCCCGTCCCGTCCGGTCCCGGTGATGATGGCGGGGACGGAGAAGGGGGGCAGGCCCCATGCGCGCGATCCGCGTCGTCGTCGCCGACGACGACCCCGTCTTCACCGACGCCCTGGTCGACGTGCTCGCGGCCGATCCCCGGTTCGACGTCGTCGGCGCGGCCGGCACCGGCGCGCAGCTGCTCGCCCTGGTCGCCGAGACGGCGCCGGACCTGGCCCTGGTCGACGTCCGGATGCCCGGCGGCGGCCCCACGGCCGTCCGGGCGCTCACCACCGGGGACGGTCACCGTCCGCTGGTGGTCGCCGTCTCGGCCCAGCACGGCACCACGGCGATCCTCGCCATGCTGCGCGCCGGCGCGGTCGGCTTCCTCGCCAAGGGCAGCCTCGGCGACCGGCTGCCCGACCTGGTCGCCCGCGCCGCGGCCGGCGAGGTGGTGCTCGCCGCCCCCGGCGCGACCGAGGCGCTGCGCCGGCTGGTGGCGTTGTCGCCCCTCGCCCCCGCGCCCGTCGTACTGTGAGCAGCGTCCGGGGACCCAGGAACCACGGGAGCGACCGATGTCCGCCGCGCTGCCACGCCAGGTGCCGCCCGAGGCGATGCGCGCGCTGCTCGACGGGGCACCCGACGCGGTCCTCGGCGTCGACGAGGCCGGCCTCGTCGACTACGCCAATGCCAGCGCCCTCCGGCTGCTGGGTCGCCGCGCGGATGAGCTGGTCGGCCTCCCCCTGGACACGCTGCTGGCCGACGAGGCCGGCGTCCCGCTCGGGACCGCCGGGCTGGAGGCGGCCACCACGGCCGGCCGGCCCGGCAGCCCGGCCGGGACCGCCGCGGCCACGCTCCGGCGCGGCGCGGAGGTCGTGCACGTGGAGGTCCGGCTGACCCTCCTGGCGACCACCACCGGCCCGTGGTGGCTGGTCTCGGCCACCGACGTCACCGAGCGGGTCCGCGGTGAGCAGCGGGTCCGGGCCGCCAACCGCGCCTACCTCGCCCTGGCGCGGGTCAACGAGGCGATCATCCGGGCCCCCGACGTGGCGGACCTGTTCCCGGAGGTGTGCCGCACCGCGGTCGAGGAGAGCGGCTTCCTCGGCGCCTGGATCGCCTGCCGGGGCAAGGGCTGGACCGTGCGCACCCTGGCCCGCGCCGGCGCGATCGACGAGTACGTCGAGGGCCTGCAGGTCACCACCGACCCCGACCAGCCGACCGGCCAGGGGCCCACGGCCCTGGCGCTGCGCGAAGGCGTGACCTCGTTCCACGACGACTACCTGCACGACCCGCAGCTGGCCCCCTGGCACCGGCACGCCGCCCGGTTCGGCGTCCGCGGGCTGGCCACGCTGCCGCTGCGCCGCGACGGGCGCACGATGGCGGCGTTCACGCTCTGGTCGGCGCACCCGCAGGTCTTCGACGACCGGATGCGCGCGCTGCTCGTGCAGGTCGCCGACAACGTCTCCTACGCCCTCGAGGTGCTCGACGCCCGGACCCGGCTCGTGCGCTCGGCGCTGCAGCGCAGCCAGCTCCTGCAGCGGCTGGTGGTCGCCCAGGAGGAGGAGCGGGCCCGGATCGCGGCCGACGTGCACGACGACTCCGTCCAGTCGCTGGCCGCGATGGACCTCCGGCTCGGGCTGCTGCTGCGCCGGGTGCGCCAGGACGCACCCGACCTCGAGCCCACCGTCACCCAGCTGCAGGCGCTGAACGCCTCGGTGACCGCCGGGCTGCGGCACCTGCTCTTCGACCTCGAGCCGGTGCCGCCCGGCTCCGACCTGGCCGAGCTGCTCCGCGACGCCGCGGCCCACGCGCTGGACGGCACCGCCACCCGGTTCTCGGTCGAGGTCGCCGACGGGGCCGCCGATGGCGACGGGGCCGGCGACGGCGACGGCGACGGCGACGGGGCCGGGGCCGGGGCCGCGGGGCTCGGCGACGAGGTGGTGACCACGGCGCTGCGGATCGCGCAGGAGGCCCTGGCCAACGTCCGCAAGCACGCCCGGGCCGGGGAGGTGCGGGTCGTGCTCTGCGCCGGGCCCCGGGGCGTCGAGGTGGCGATCAGCGACGACGGGGTCGGCCTGCCCGAGGTGGAGCGGCCCAGCCCCGGCCACCGGGGGGTGCGGACCATGCGGGACCGGGCCGCGGTCGGCGGCGGCTGGCTGCGGCTGGAGGCCGGGTCCCCCGGCACCACCGTGCGCTACTGGCTGCCGCGCCGGACCACGTGGGCCGTGGTCTCCTGACTTCCGTCCAGTGGAAGCAACGGGTGGGCGCGACCGGACGTGGGCCGCTTCACTTCACCCCATGACCCCATCCCCTGTCCTCGAGGAGCGCACCCGCGTCGCGATCATCGGAGCCGGTCCGTCGGGCATGCTGCTCGCCCACCTGCTGGCCCAGCGCGGTGTGGAGTCGGTCGTGCTCGAGTCCCGCTCGGAGGAGTACGTCGCCAGCCGGATCCGCGCCGGCATCCTGGAGCAGTCCACCGTCGACCTGCTCCGCGAGGCCGGGCTCGCCGGCCGGCTGGACCGGGAGGCCCAGGAGCACCGCGGCATCTACCTGCAGTGGCCCGAGGAGCGGCACCACCTCGACTTCGTCGCCCTGACCGGCCGCACCGTGCACGTCTACGGCCAGACCGAGGTGCAGAAGGACCTGGTCGCGGCCCGCACCGCCGCCGGCCAGCGGGTCCACTACGAGATCGGCGACACCGCGCTGCACGACCTCGAGAGCGACCACCCGTCGGTGACCTTCACCGACCGCGCGGGCCGGGCCCGCCGGGTCGCGGCGGAGGTGGTCGTCGGCTGCGACGGCTCGTTCGGGCCGAGCCGCGCGGCGGTGCCGGAGGCGGCCCGGCGTACCTGGGAGAAGACCTACCCCTACTCCTGGCTCGGGATCCTGGCCGACGTCGCGCCCTCCACCGACGAGCTGATCTACGCCTGGCACCCGGACGGCTTCGCGATGCACTCGATGCGGTCCTCGACGGTCTCGCGGCTCTACCTGCAAGTGCCGAACGGCACCGACGTCGACGACTGGTCCGACGACCGGATCTGGGAGGCGCTGGCCACCCGGCTCGGGCACGGCCAGGACGGCTGGCAGCTGACCCCGGGCCCGGTGACCGAGAAGAGCGTGCTGCCGATGCGGTCCTTCGTGCAGACCCCGATGCGGCACGGACGCCTCTTCCTGGCCGGCGACGCCGGCCACATCGTGCCGCCCACCGGGGCCAAGGGGCTCAACCTCGCGGTCGCCGACGTCGGCCTGCTCGCGCCGGCGCTGGCCGCGTGGCTGGTCGACGGCGACCGGCGGCCGGCCGAGGCGTACGCCGAGACCGCGCTGCGCCGGGTCTGGCGCTGCACCCACTTCTCGTGGTGGATGACCTCGATGCTGCACACCAGCGGCGACCCGTTCGACGCCCAGCTGCAGCTCTCCCAGCTCCGCTGGGTCGCCTCCAGCGAGGCCGGCGCCACCGGACTGGCCGAGAACTACGCCGGGCTGCCGATCGGCTTCTGACCCGCCCGCCTCCGAGCGCCGGTCGGCCGGGTCAGGCCTCGGCGCTCTCGGACTCCGCGGGGGCGTCGTCGCGGCCGTGGAACCGGCGGTAGCTGTAGACGATCATCCCGAGGGCGAACAGGCCCGAGACGATCTCGGTGAGCCCGGTGGGCCAGCCGCCGGCCAGCCACCACCGCTCGTCGACCGGCCACCACGCCGGCGCCGCGGGACGCACGGTCCACAGCACCCCGGCCGCGACCAGCGCCAGCGCGATCGCGGTGGAGACCACGATCCGCGGCCAGGTCTCGACGCTCTCGGCGGCACCCCTCAGCGCCTTGGCCTTGACCGGCTCGAGGCGCCGCTCGGCCCATTCGTACTGCTGGGAGAGCAGCACCAGGCCGGCGAAGATCGCGAGCAGACCCGGCCCGGGCAGGACCAGCGCGGCGACACCCGCGACGACCAGCACCCAGCCCAGCGTCTCCAGGACGACCCGGCGAGCGGCTTGCTTCATGACCCCAGCCTGTCAGACCCGCCCACGCCGCGCGCGCCCCACTCGCCCGGGGCCGCGCCCCACTCGCCCGTGGCCCCGGCCGGCGGACGGGCCCGGTCCGGCGGTTCCGCTGACGGGGGGCTCGCGGAACTCGCCGGACCGGGCGTCCGTGGTTGGCCGGCACGGGGGAACCGGCCACCCCACCATTCTCGGCGCCGGCGGCCCGCGGGGCCTGAGCCGCGTGGGCCGTTCGGCCTGGTGCATGGGCACTAGGGCGGCCGAGCGCTGTGACATCCTTCGGCCATGACCCAGCCGGCGAACGAGACGGGCGGCGCCCGGCGCGGGCGGCCGGGGCACGACCAGGAGACCGTGCTGCGGCGCGCGGTCGAGCTGTTCAACCGGCGGGGGTACGACGGGACCAGCATGGGCGACCTGGCCCGCGAGCTGGGGTTCACCAAGTCCGCGATCTACCACCACGTGCCGAGCAAGTCCCACCTGCTGGAGCAGGCGCTCGACGAGGCGCTGGACGGGCTGGAGGCGGTGATCGCGGCGGCCGAGGAGAACGGGTCCGTCGGCGCCTACGAGCGGCTGCGGCAGGTGGTCCACCAGAGCGTCGAGGTGCTGGTCGCCCACCAGCCCGCGGTCACGCTGCTGCTGCGGGTGCGCGGCAACAGCGACGTCGAGCTGACCGCCCTGCGCCGGCGCCGCGAGATCGACGCCCGGCTCGCCGCGCTGGTGCGCGCCGCCGTCGTCGAGGGCTCGCTGCGCGACGACGTCGCCCCCGACCTGGTCAGCCGGCTGCTGTTCGGCATGGTGAACAGCCTCGTCGAGTGGTACCGCCCCGGCGGCCCCGTGGACGCCGACCAGATCTCCGACGCGATCACCACGATCGCCTTCGACGGGCTGGCCGCCGGCCGGCGGTAGCCACGCGGTAACCGGGCGATAGCGGGGCGGTAGCGGGGGCGGCGTCAGCCCTCGATCGCCCGGCCCAGCGAGCGGCTGCGGCCGCGGAACTCCGCGATCACGGTGCCGTCACCGGCCGCACCGCCCCGCACCACGGTCACGTCGTACAGCCCGGAGCGGCCGCGCAGCGCCCGCTCCTCGGCGGTCGCGACCAGCACGTCGCCGAGCCGCCCCGACTCGAGGAACGACACGTCGAAGCCGGAGGCGACCGTGACCTGGCCGCGCGAGTTGCAGGCGACCGCGAACGCGGAGTCGGCCAGCGAGGCGATCAGCCCGCCGTGGCAGACGTCCCAGCCGTTGACCATGTCGGGCCGCACCGTCATCGACACGACGGCACGCCCCGGCGCGACCGCGTCCAGCGACATCCCCAGCGACCGCGACGCGGCGTCGCCGGACCACATCACCTTGGCGCTGCGCTCCGCCAACGCCTGGGCCGTCTCCTGGGCCGTCTCCTGGGCCGTCGCCTGGGCGGTCTCCCGCTCCGAGGGGCTCACCACGTGTAGAAGCCCTCGCCGCTCTTGCGGCCCAGCTTGCCCGCCGCGACGAGGTCGCGCAGCAGCCGGGGCGGCTCGAACCGCGGCCCGAGCTCGCGGGCCAGGTGCTCGGCGATCGCCAGGCGTACGTCGAGGCCGACCAGGTCGGTGGTCCGCAGCGGACCCACGGGGTGGCGGTAGCCGAGCGTCATCGCGGTGTCGATGTCCTCGGCCGAGGCGACCCCCTCCTCGAGCATCCGCATCGCCTCCAGCGCGATCGCGACGCCGAGCCGGCTGCTGGCGAAGCCCGGCGAGTCGGTCACGGTGATCGCGGTCTTGCCCAGCGCGGCCACCCAGCCCTGCGCGGCGGTGACCAGCGCGGCGTCGGTCTTCGGCCCCACCACGATCTCGACCAGGTCGCTGGCCGGGACCGGGTTGAAGAAGTGCAGGCCCAGGAACCGGTCGGGGGCGGTGAGCCCGGAGGCCAGCGCGCCGATGGACAGCGAGCTGGTGTTGCTCGCCAGCACCGCCTCGGGCGCCGCGGCCTCCACCGCGGCCAGGATCCGCTGCTTGAGCGCGGTGTCCTCCGGGACGGCCTCCACCACGAGGCCGGCGTCGGCGAGGTCGCTCGCCGAGGTGGTGACGCTGAACCGCTCCAGGTGCGCCCCGAGCGCGCCGGACAGCTTGCCGCGCTCCTCGGCGCGCTGCAGGCTGGTGGTGACCCGGTCGCGGGCGGCCTCGGCCGCCGCGTCGTCGTTCTCCACCACGACCACGGTCGAGCCGGAGGCGAGGAACGCGTGCGCGATCCCGGCCCCCATCCGGCCCCCGCCGTACACCCCGACGACCTCGGGCAGGCTCATGACTTCTCCTTCGTGCTCTTGCGCTCCAGGAACGCCGTCATCCGTCGCTGCTTGTCCTCGGTCTCGAACAGCACCGCCTGCGCGACGTCGTCGATCAGCGGGTGCGCCTCGCGGGGCGCGTGGAAGACCGACTTGGTCAGGCGTACGGCGAGGGGCGCCTGCTTCGCGATCCGGTCCGCGAGCCGGTGCCCGGCCGCCACCAGCTGGTCGGGCTCGACGACCTCGGTGAGCAGGTGCACGGCCAGCGCCTCCTCGGCGGACAGGATCCGCCCGGCGAGCAGCACCTCCTTGGCGACCGGCTCGCCGACCAGCTCGGCCAGCCGCCAGGACGCGCCGGCGGCGGCCAGGATGCCGAGCCCCGGCTCGGGGTTCCCGATCCGCACCGCGGACGTGCCGATCCGGAAGTCGCAGGCGTAGGCCAGCTCGGCGCCGCCGCCCAGCGCGTAGCCGTCGAGCAGCCCGATCACCGGCATCGGCAGCCGCCGGACCCGGTCGAAGATCGAGGAGTTGATGCCGCGCAGCGCGTCCTCGCGCCGCCGCTCGCGCAGCTGGGCGATGTCGGCGCCGGCCGCGAAGTTCCCCCCCTCGCCCACCAGCAGCGCCACCCGGGGCCGCTCCTCGAGCAGCGCGCAGACGGCGTGCAGCGCGGCCACCGTGTCGGCGTCTATGGCGTTGCGGACCTCGGGCCGGTTCAGCCGCAGGACCACGCGGTCCTCGGTCTCCTCGACCAGGACCGGGCTCGCGGCGCTCATGCGTCGAAGTCCACGGTGACGCAGTCGCCGACCGGGTAGGTCTGGCAGGTCAGCACGAACCCGGCGTCGACCTCGGCCGGCTCCAGGGCGTAGTTGCGGCGCATGTCGACCTCGCCCTCGCGCACCAGCGCCCGGCACGTGCCGCACACCCCGCCCTTGCAGGCGAACGGCAGGTCCGAGCGGGCGGCCTGGGCGGCGTCGAGGATCGTCCGGTCCCGCGGCATCGGCGCGGTCGCCGAGAGGCCGTCGAGCACGACCGTCACGTCGCTGGTCTCGCCGGTGACCACCGGGCCCGCGCGGTGCAGCTCCGGCGGCGGCTCGTCGACGTAGAACAGCTCGAAGTGCACCCGCTCGGGCGGTACGCCGAGCTCGGCGAGCACCGCGCGGGCGTCGTTGATCATCGCGAACGGCCCGCACAGCCACACGTGGTCCATCGACCCGACCGGCACCAGCGCGCCCAGCAGCCGGCGCAGCCGGTCGGCATCGAGCCGGCCGGAGAACAGCTCGACGTCCCGGGGCTCGCGGGAGAGCACGTGCACGACCGAGAAGCGGGGGCCGTAGCGGTTCTTCAGGTCGCCGAGCTCCTCGGCGAACATCACCGAGCCGCTGGTGCGGTTGCCGTAGAGCAGCGTCACCTCAGCCTCGGGGTGGGTCAGCACGGTGCTCGCGATCGACAGCATCGGGGTGATGCCGGAGCCGGCGGCGATGCACAGGTGCCGGCCGCCGGTCGCCGGGTCGGCGCGGAAGCTGCCGGTCGGGGGCTGCACCTCGATCTCGGTGCCGGGCTGCACCTCGTGCACCAGCCAGGAGGAGAACATGCCGTCGGGGATCTCCCGGACGCCGATCCGCGGGCGGGAGCCGGCCGGCGCGCAGATGGAGTAGGAGCGCCGGTGCTCCACGCCGTCGATCACCCGGCGCAGGGTCAGCGCCTGGCCGGCGGCGAAGTCGAAGGCCTCGGCGAGGTGGTCGGGCACGTCGAAGGTCACCGCGACCGCGTCGTCGGTGAGCCGCTCGATCCCGGCGACGGTCAGGGGGTGGAAGGGGGCCGTGCGGCTGTTGACCCTCTCGGGGGCCGCGGTGGCGACGGTCGTCATGGCGGTCTCAGATCTCCTTGACGTGCTCGAACGGCTCGAGGCAGCCGGTGCAGCGGTAGAGCGCCTTGCACGACGTCGGCCCGAACTCGCTGGTCAGCTCGACCTCGGCCGAGCCGCAGCGCGGGCAGGACACGGCGCGCCGGGCGGGCAGCAGGTCCAGGGCGATCGGCCCGGTCGTACGCCGGGCCGGGCCCGGCGCCGAGATCCCCGCGTCGGCCAGTGCCCGCCGGCCGCGCTCGCTGATCCAGTCGCTGGACCACGCCGGTGAGAGCTCCACCTTGACGCGGACCTCGGTGAAGCCGGCGTCGGTGAGCCGGTGCACCAGGTCGTCGCGCATGGTGGCCATGGCCGGGCAGCCGGAGTAGGTCGGGGTGATCGCGACCACGGCCGCCCCGTCGTCGGTGACGTCCACGCCGCGCAGCACGCCGAGGTCGGCCAGCGTCAGCATCGGCATCTCGGGGTCGGTGACCGTGCGAGCCACGTCGTACGCCCGCTCGCGCAGCGCCTCCCGGTCGGTCCCGACGGTCTCCATGAGGCTCACCACTGGCCCGCCGGGTGGGCGCGGGCGACCACCTGCATCTCGGCGAGCATCCGGCTCAGCGCCTCGGTGTGCAGCCCGTCGCGGCCGGTGCGGCCCGAGACGCCGGCCAGCGCCCCGCGCTGCGGTCGCTCGACGCCGCTCATGGTGAAGACCTGCTCGAGCACCACGTCGACCTCGTCGGCCAGGCCGGCGGGATCGACGCCGACGCCGGCTTCGGCCATCGCCCGCTCGACCGGGTGGCCGGCGAGCAACTCGGGGTAGAGCGGCCACAGCTCCGCCAGCGCGGCCAGCAGCCGGCGCCGGGACTCCTCGGTGCCCCGGGCGAGGGTGAGGAACCAGCGGCCGGCGTAGTCGCGGTGGTAGGTCAGCTCCTTGACGCCCTTGGCGGCCACCGCCGCCAGCACGGTGTCGCGGCTGGCGGTGAGCCGCTCGAGCACGGCGAGCCGGGTGGTCGCCTGCAGCAGCAGGCGCACGATCGTGTGGGCGAAGTCGCCGTTCGGCAGCTCCGCGAGTCGGGTGTTGCGGAACTCCGCGGCCTCGCGGAAGAACGCCAGCGCGTCCTCGGCCGGGACCGGCGAGCCCTCCGGCAGCGCCGGCACCACGTCCGCGTCGGCGGCGGCCGCCCGGGCCAGCAGCAGCCGGGCCTGGCCGAGCAGGTCCAGCGCGATGTTGGCCAGCGCGATGTCCTCCTCGAGGTCGGGCGCGTTGCTGCACCACTCCGCGAGGCGGTGGGAGGCGACCAGCGCGTCGTCGGCCAGCATCAGGCAGTACGTCGCGAGCCCGGCCGCGTCCACGCCTTCGGGGATGGTCGTGTCGACGCCGGCCAGCGGGTCCTCGAAGTCCGTGCCGAACGCCCACTGCGAGGAGTCGGTGCCGAGCAGGCCGTCGAAGATGCTGCCGTGCTCGTCGTTCGGGTCCGGCGCCGAGTGCGAGGGCTGGTGGGAGATGTCGCTCATCTGGGTTCCTGATCCGTGGCCGGGGGCGGTGCCCCCGGTGGGTTCACATGTGGGGGACGTTGTCGGGGATCGAGTAGAACGTCGGGTGCCGGTAGACCTTGTCGCCGCTGGGCGCGAACATCGGGTCCTTCTCGTCCGGGCTCGAGGCGGTGATCGCGTCGGAGCGGACCACCCAGATGCTCACGCCCTCGTTGCGGCGGGTGTAGACGTCGCGGGCGTGCCGGACCGCCATCTCGTCGTCGGGCGCGTGCAGCGAGCCGACGTGGACGTGGTTGAGGCCGCGCTTGCCGCGCACGAACACCTCGTAGAGCGGCCACTCGGCGCTGGTCGGAGGGGTCTGCTCGCTCATCGGGTGCTCTCCTCCTCGACGCGGGCCTGCTGGGCCCCGGCAATTCGGCTGCGTGCGGCGAACGCGGTCGCGGCCTCCCGGACCCAGGCGCCGTCCTCGTGGGCGCGCCGCCGGTGGGCGATCCGCTGGGCGTTGCACGGGCCGTTGCCCTTGACCACGGCCATGAACTCCTCCCAGTCCGGCTCACCGAAGTCGTGGTGGCCGCGGTCCTCGTTCCAGACCAGGTCGGGGTCGGGCAGCGTGACGCCGAGCGCCTCGGCCTGCGGGACGGTCATGTCGACGAACCGCTGGCGCAGGTCGTCGTTGGTGTTGCGCTTGATGCCCCAGGCCATCGACTGGGCGGTGTTCGGCGACTCCGCGTCCGGCGGGCCGAACATCATCAGCGCGGGCCACCAGAACCGGTCCACCGACTCCTGGACCATCGCGCGCTGCTCGTCGGTGCCGCGCATCATCGTCATCAGCAGCTCGTAGCCCTGCCGCTGGTGGAAGGACTCCTCCTTGCAGATGCGGATCATCGCGCGGCCGTAGGGGCCGAAGGAGGTGCGGCACAGCGGGACCTGGTTGCAGATCGCGGCGCCGTCGACCAGCCAGCCGATGGTGCCCACGTCGGCGTACGACAGCGTCGGGTAGTTGAAGATCGAGGAGTACTTCTGCCGGCCCTCGATCAGCATCTCGGTCAGCTCGGCCCGGGAGACCCCGAGCGTCTCGCACGCGGAGTAGAGGTAGAGCCCGTGGCCGGCCTCGTCCTGCACCTTGGCCAGCAGGATCGCCTTGCGGCGCAGCGACGGCGCGCGGGTGAGCCAGTTGCCCTCGGGCTGCATGCCGATGATCTCGGAGTGGGCGTGCTGGGCCACCTGGCGCACCAGCGTCTTCCGGTAGCCCTCCGGCATCCAGTCGCGCGGCTCGATCCGGTCGTTCCTCGCGATCGTCGCGTCGAAGCCGGCCAGCAGCCGGTCCTCGTCGGGCGCGTCGAGAGGGGCGCTGGGGGTGGTCGTCATCGTGCCTCCGGGCAGGGCAGAGCGTATTTACTGACCGAACGGTCTGTAATACTGTGGCACGGCCGACCGCCACCACGCAAGGGAGACTGCTCGCATGAGTGCACTGCTGGAGAGCTACGCCGCCGGACGGTGGTTCCGGGCCGACGACCAGGGCGCGCCGCTGCTCGACGCGACCACCGGCGAGGAGGTCGCCCGGATCTCCAGCAAGGGGCTCGACCTGGGCGCGATGACGTCGTACGCCCGCCGGGTCGGCGGCCCGGCGATCCGCGAGCTGACCTTCCACCAGCGCGCCGCGCTGCTCAAGGAGCTCGGCCTGCACCTGATGGCCGACAAGGACGAGCTGTACGCGCTCTCCTACCGCACCGGCGCCACCAAGCGGGACTCCTTCGTCGACATCGACGGCGGCCTCGGCACGATGCTGTCCTACTCCAGCAAGGGCCGCCGCGAGCTGCCCAACGACACGGTCGTGCTCGACGGCGGGCTCGAGCAGCTCGGCCGCGGCGGCACGTTCGTCGGCCAGCACGTCTACACCTCGCGGCCGGGCGTCGCGGTGCAGATCAACGCCTTCAACTTCCCCGTCTGGGGCATGCTCGAGAAGCTCGCGCCGGCGTTCCTCGCCGGGCTGCCGAGCATCGTGAAGCCGGCCAGCCAGACGGCCTACCTCACCGAGCTCGTGGTCCGCCGGATCATCGAGTCCGGCATCCTCCCCGAGGGCTCGCTGCAGCTGCTCGCCGGCAGCGCCGGCACCCTGCTCGACGAGCTGACCGTGCAGGACTCGGTGGCGTTCACCGGCTCCGCCCACACCGCCGGGATGCTGCGCACCCACACCAACGTGCTGCACGGCGGCGTCCAGCTCGGCGTCGAGGCCGACTCGCTGAACTGCTCGATCCTCGGGCCGGACGTGTCGACCGGCGACCCGGAGTTCGACCTGTTCGTCAAGGGCGTCGTCACCGAGATGACGGTCAAGGCCGGCCAGAAGTGCACCGCGATCCGCCGGGTGATCGTGCCCGAGGCGATCGCCGGGGACGTCGTCGAGGCGATCTCGGCACGGCTGGCCTCGACCACGGTCGGCAACCCGGCCGACGAGTCGGTGCGGATGGGCGCGCTGGCCAGCCTCGAGCAGCGCGAGGAGGTGCGCAAGGCGATCCAGGCGCTGCGCAGCTCGGCCGAGATCGTGTACGGCGACCCCGACCGCGTCGAGCTCGTCGACGCCGACGCCGAGCGCGGGGCGTTCCTCTCCCCGGTGCTGCTGCGCGCCTCGCGGGGTGCGGTCGAGCCGCACGAGGTGGAGCCGTTCGGCCCGGTCAGCACCGTGCTGACCTACGACTCGGTCGAGGAGGCGGTCGAGCTGGCCGCCCGCGGCAAGGGCTCGCTGGTCGGCTCGGTGGTCACCCACGACCCCGACGTCGCGCGATCGGTGGTGCTGGGTGCCGCGCCCTGGCACGGCCGGATCCTGGTCCTCGACCGCGACGACGCCAAGGAGTCCACCGGCCACGGCTCGCCGCTGCCGGTGCTCGTGCACGGCGGTCCGGGCCGCGCGGGTGGTGGCGAGGAGCTCGGCGGCATCCGCGGCGTGCTGCACCACATGCAGCGCACCGCGCTCCAGGGCTCGCCCGACATGCTCACCGCGATCACCGGGCGCTGGACCACCGGGTCGCAGCGCCGGGTCGAGGACGTGCACCCGTTCCGCAAGAGCCTGGCCGAGCTGCGCGTCGGCGACACCATCGCCTCCGCTCCGCGGACCGTCACGCTGGCCGACATCGAGCACTTCGCGGAGTTCACCGGCGACACGTTCTATGCGCACACCGACCGCGAGGCCGCGGAGAAGAACCCGCTCTTCGGCGGCATCGTCGCCCACGGCTACCTCGTGGTGTCCCTCGCCGCCGGGCTCTTCGTGGACCCGGCCCCGGGACCGGTGCTGGCGAACTTCGGTGTCGACAGCCTGCGGTTCCTCACGCCGGTCAAGGCCGACGACACGATCTCGGTAACGCTGACGGTCAAGCAGATCACCCCGCGCACCAACGCCGACTACGGCGAGGTGCGCTGGGATGCGGTCGTCACCAACGCCGAGGGCGAGGTCGCCGCGACGTACGACGTGCTCACGCTGGTCGCCAAGACCTGGCCGCAGGAGGGCTGAGCCGGCGCCGGCTCACCATCTCCCACGCGGAGGTTGTCGCGCAGCCGGCCCTCGATGCTCCGACCTTGGGGGCCTCGGTTCGCGGTCGATCCGAGGCGCCTGGCACGTCGGATCGACCGCAGACCCGCTGGGGGGTCGATGACGAGGAGTGTCGGCTTCGGGCGCTCGTACAGGGTCGCCATCGACAGGGCGACCGGCTACCGCTTCGGGCGCTCGTCGACGATCCGGCGCATCTTGCCGACCGACCGCTCGATGGCGTCCGGAGGGACGACGTCGACCGCGACCGAGACCCCGATCGTGCTCTTGACCATGTGCCGCAGCTCCTGCCCGGCCGTCCGGGCGGCGGACTCCCCGACGCCCTCGCGGGTCTCGACCCGCACGGTCATCTCGTCGAGCGTGCCGGTGCGGCTCAGCACGCACTGGAAGTGCGGCGAGAGGTCCTCGATCTGCAGCAGCAGCTCCTCGATCTGGGTCGGGAAGAGGTTCACGCCGCGCAGGATGATCATGTCGTCGGTGCGCCCGGTGATCTTCTCCATCCGCCGCATCGTCCGTGCGGTGCCGGGCAGCAGCCGGGTCAGGTCGCGGGTGCGGTAGCGGATCACCGGCATCGCCTGCTTGGTCAGCGAGGTGAAGACCAGCTCGCCCTCCTCGCCGTCGGGCAGCACCTCACCGGTGACCGGGTCGATGACCTCGGGGTAGAAGTGGTCCTCCCAGATGTGCAGCCCGTCCTTGGTCTCCACGCACTCCTGCGCGACGCCCGGGCCCATCACCTCCGAGAGCCCGTAGATGTCGACCGCGTCGATGCCGAGCACCTGCTCCATCTCGCGGCGCATCTCGTTGGTCCACGGCTCGGCGCCGAAGATGCCGATCTGCAGCGAGGTCTCCCGGGGGTCGATGCCCTGGCGGCGCATCTCGTCGACGACCGCGAGCATGTACGACGGGGTCACCATGATGATCCGCGGCTCGAAGTCGGCGATCAGCCGGACCTGGCGCTCGGTCATCCCGCCGGAGACCGGCACCACCGTGCAGCCGAGCTTCTCGGCGCCGTAGTGGGCGCCGAGCCCGCCGGTGAACAGCCCGTAGCCGTAGGCGTTGTGCAGGATGTCGCCCGGCCGGCCGCCGGCCGCCCGGATCGAGCGGGCCATCACGGTCGCCCAGGTGTCGATGTCCTCGGCGGTGTAGCCGACCACGGTCGGCTGGCCCGTCGTACCCGACGAGGCGTGCACCCGGGCGACCTGCTCGCGCGGCACCGCGAACATCCCGAACGGGTAGTTCTCGCGCAGGTCGGCCTTGGAGGTGAACGGCAGCTTCGCCAGGTCGCTCAGCTCGCGGACGTCGTCGGGGTGCACGCCCGCCGCGTCGAGGGCCTTGCGGTAGTGCGGGACGTGGTCGTAGGCGTGCCGCACCGTCCAGCGCAGCCGCTCGAGCTGCAGCCCGCGCAGCTCGTCGACCGACGCGGTCTCGATCGGCTCCAGCTCACCCATGCCCGACGCGCTCACGGTCATCGACACCCTCATCTCCACGCTTTACTGACCCATCGGTCAGTTAAGCAGAGGTGTGCCGGCGAGCACCAGAGGGCGTTGGGTCGGGCCTCCCGGTGCATTCAGATCGGCCTACCCCCTCGGCGAGGCACCGGTCCCCACATCGTCGGGATCGCGTTCAATTGTTCCGAAGTCGGGGCGGGTGGGCGGCTCAGCGCCCGGAAGTCGGAACAATTGAACGGCGACCAGCCTCGGACCGCGTCGGCTGGGCAGCCCGCCTGCGTTCGGCGCCATGGTCACGATCGGCACCGTCGCCCGGGTCGACCGCGCCGAGCTGCTGGAGTTCCGGCGACGACAGGGTGCCCCCAGGAAGGCGAGCACCAGGGGTCTGCGCCCGAGCCGGTCGTCGGCGAGCTCCGCGGGGGACAGCTTTCCCTAGGTATGTCGCTGAAGCTCCACTCCCAAGGCGAATTCGCCTTGGGAGTGACCACGTCGCCTACCTACCTAGGGAAGCTCTTCCGCGCCCGCCGCAGCTCAGAGCCGGGCGATCGCGGACGCGGGGTTCTCGACCGCGTCGGCCACACTGCGCATGAAGCCGGCCGCCGTGCCGCCGTCGCAGACCCGGTGGTCGAAGACGAACGACATCTGGGTGATCTTGCGGACGCACAGCTCGCCGTCGACGACCCAGGGCCGGTCGATGATCCGGCCGAAGCCGAGGATCGCCACCTGCGGGTGGTTGATGATCGCGGCGCTGCCGTCGACGTTAAACCCGCCGTAGTTGTTCAGCGTGAAGGTGCCCGCCGACAGCTCCTCGGCGGTCGCCCGGCCCACCCGTGCCCGTGTGGTGAGGTCGCGGATCGCGGCGTCCAGGCCGGCGGTGGTCATCCGGTCCGCGCCGAGCACCGCGGGCACGACGAGTCCCCGGTCGCCCTGCACGGCCAGCCCGAGGTTGACGGTGTCGTAGGTGACGATCTCGTCGCGCTCGGTGTCCAGCCGCGCGTTCAGGACGGGGTGCTCCTTGAGCCCCGCGACCACGAACCGGGCGAGGTAGGCCAGGATCCCCGGCCCGGGGTCGGTGGCGGTCCGGGCGCTCTCGCGCAGCTCCCACAGCGCGGTGGCGTCCACGTCGACCCACACGGTCGCCTCGGGGATCTCCGCCCGGCTCCGCGACAGCGCGGCCGCGGCGGTCTTGCGGAAACCGTTCAGCGGGATCCGCCGCTCGCCGGCCCCGGCGGGCGCGGCCGGCAGCGGCGCCGCGGCGGCCGCGGCAGGGGCGGTCTCCGCGGCGGCCGCGGGCGCCGTCGTACGCCGGATCGCGGACTCCACGTCGGCGCGCACCACCAGGCCACCGAGCCCGGTGCCCTCGAGCGCGTGCAGGTCGACCTCGTGGTCGTGCGCGAGCTTGCGCACCAGCGGGGAGATCACCCGCGGCACCGTCGCGCCGAAGCGGGACGTGCCGGCCGGGCCCAACGGGTCGGACCGGCCGGACGGGCCGGACTGGTCGGTCGACGCCGAGCCGGCGGCGGTCACGGGTGGCGCGGCGTGCCGCGGACGGCGGCGGCGACCGGACCCGGCGGCCGCGGCCGTGCCGTAGCCGATCAGCACGTTGCCCGAGCCGGCCTTCTCCTCCTCGCGGTACGCCTCGGCCGACGCCGACGCCGACTCGCCGCGCGACGCCTGGCCGTCGACGGCCGGGGACGGGGCGGCCACCGGGGCCGGGGCGGACGCCCCGGCCGCGGCGACGGTGATCAGCGGCCGGCCCACGTCCACGGTCTGGCCCTCGGCGGCGTGCAGGGTCTCGACCGTGCCGGCGTACGGCGAGGGCACCTCGACGACCGACTTGGCGGTCTCCACCTCGACGAGCGCCTGGTCGACGACGACGACGTCACCCTCGGCGACCAGCCAGCGGACCACCTCGGCCTCGGTCAGCCCCTCCCCGAGGTCGGGCAGCAGGAACGTCTGGCCAGAGGTGTGCTCAGCCATCAGGACCACTCCCACTGCAGGTCGTCGACGGCGTCGAGGACCCGGTCGACGCCGGGCAGCTGGAAGTGCTCGAGCTTCGGCGGGGGGAACGGGATGTCGAAGCCGGTGACCCGGCGGATCGGCGCGGCCAGCGAGTGGAAGCACCGCTCGGTGACCCGGGCGACGATCTCGGAGGAGACCGAGGCGAAGCCGGTCGCCTCGGCGACCACGACCGCCCGCCCGGTGGAGCGCACCGCGGCGCAGACGGTCTCGTCGTCGAACGGGACGATCGAGCGCAGGTCGACCACCTGCAGCGAGCGTCCCTCGGCGGCGGCGGCCTCCGCGGCCTCGAGCGCGACCGGCACCGACGGCCCGTAGGCGATCAGCGTCGCGTCGGTGCCCTCCCGCACGACGGCCGCCCGGCCGATCGGCGCCACCGGGGCGGCCAGGTCGACCTCCTCCTTGGCCCAGTAGAGCTTCTTCGGCTCCAGGAACACCACCGGGTCGTCGGAGGCGATCGCCGCGCGCAGCAGCCCGTAGGCGTCGGCGGGGTTCGCCGGTGCGACGACGTGCAGACCGGGGGTGTGGGCGTAGTAGGACTCCGAGGAGTCGCAGTGGTGCTCCACGCCGCCGATGCCGCCGGCGTACGGCACCCGGATCACGAGCGGCACCGACACCGCCCCCCGGGTGCGGTTCCGCATCTTCGCGACGTGGCTGACGATCTGCTCGAACGCCGGGTAGGCGAACGCGTCGAACTGCATCTCGACCACCGGCCGCATGCCGTTCATGGCCAGGCCGACGGCGAAGCCGACGATGCCGGCCTCCGCGAGCGGGGTGTCGAAGCAGCGGTCCTCGCCGAACTCGGCGGTCAGCCCGTCGGTGATCCGGAAGACCCCGCCGAGGGGGCCGACGTCCTCGCCGAACATCAGTACGGCGGGGTCCGCGGCCATCGCGCCGCGCAGCGCGCGGTTGAGCGCCTGCGCCATGGTCAGCTTCTCGTGGGTCATCGGGCGTCCCCTTCTCGGCTCAGCTCGTCGCGGACGAGGGCCGCCTGCTCGGCCAGCTGCGGCGTCGGCTCGGCGTAGACGTGCCGGAACAGGTCGTCGGGATCCGGCTCGACGTCGCGGTTCAGGCCCTCGCGGGTGTGGGCGGCGAGCCGCTCGGCGTCCTCGGCGTACGCCGCCACCGCGGCGTCGTCGAGCAGCCCGCGACCGCGCAGGTGCGCCTCGAGCCGGGTGATCGGGTCGCGCTCGACCCAGGCCTGCACGTCGGCGTCGGCGCGGTAGCGGGTCGCGTCGTCGGCGTTGGTGTGCGCCTGCATCCGGTAGGTGTGCGCCTCGACCAGCTGCGGCCCTTCACCGGCCCGGGCCCGGTTGACCGCCTCGCCGAGGACCGCCAGCAGCGCGGCGGCGTCGTTGCCGTCCACGCGCTCGGCGCGGACGCCGTACCCGACCCCCTTGTGCGCCAGCGACGGCGCGACGCTCTGCCGGGCGAGCGGCACCGAGATGGCGTACTCGTTGTTCTGCACGAAGAAGACGACCGGTGCGTCGAAGACGGCCGCGAAGTTCATCGCCTCGTGGAAGTCGCCCTCGCTGGTGGCGCCGTCGCCGCACATCGCGAGCACGACGGTGTCCTCGCCCTTCAGCCTCGCGGCGTGCGCGACGCCGACCGCGTGCAGCAGCTGGGTCGCCAGCGGCGTGGCCTGCGGGGCGACCTTCTTCTCGTAGGGGTCGTAGCCGGAGTGCCAGTCGCCCTTGAGCAGCACCAGCACCTCGACCGGGTCGACCCCGCGGGCGACGGCGGCGACCGTGTCGCGGTAGGTCGGGAACAGCCAGTCGCCCTCGGCCAGCACCTGGGCGGCCACGACCTGGCAGGCCTCCTGCCCGTGGGAGGAGGGGTAGACCGCGAGCCGGCCCTGGCGGACCAGCGCGTAGGCCTGGTCGTTGAGGCGCCGGCCGGCGACCAGCGCGGCGTACGCCTCCACGAGCGCGTCGCCGTCGGACATCTCGTACGCCGAGCCGTCGACCCGCTGCCCCTGCGGGTCGATGAGCATCACCGGTTCGGCCGACGGCAGCAGGAGATCCGGATCACGTGTCATGACTCGATGGTCGTCCAGCGGCCATTCGCGCGCCACTTCGGCCGGAGATCCGAGAAGATGGAGCCCGAACGGCCGCTTCTCGTGGCCGATCGTCCAGCAGCAGTCCCCCCAGACCCCCGGAGACGAGACACGTGGCCAGCACCCTGGACGCCACCGACCACCGCATCCTCGACCAGCTCCAGCGCGACGGCCGGATGTCCATGCGCACGCTGGCCGAGCGGCTGCACATCTCCCGCGCGAACGCCTACGCCCGGGTCGAGCGGCTGCGGACCTCCGGCGTGATCAAGGGCTTCCGTGCCGACATCGACCCCGCGGCCACCGGGCTCGGCACCTCGGCCTACGTCACGCTCAACGTGCAGCAGGCCGACTGGCGCCAGGTCCGCGAGGCGCTGCGCGCGCTGCCCGGCATCGCGCACATCGGCCTGGTGGGCGGTGAGTTCGACGTGATCCTGCTGGTCCGCGCCCGCGACAACGCCGACCTGCGCCGGCTGGTCCTCGACGAGATCCAGGGCATGCCCGGGGTGGTCAACACCCGCACGCTGCTGGTCTTCGAGGAGCCCGAGCCGCTGGGTCGCGCGTTCGACGCGGACTGAGCGGGCAGCTTGGCCTTCGCTCCCGGACGCCGATGACCCTCAGGAGCCCCCGGCCTGCTTGATCTTCTCGTGGTTGCGGATGACCTCGCTGATGATCAGGTTCAAGACGGTCTCGGCGAAGGTCGGGTCGAGACCCGAGTCATGGGCCAGCGTGCGCAGCCGCTCGATCTGGAAGGCCTCGCGCGCCGGGTCCGCCGGCGGCATCCCGGAGCGGGCCTTGAGCCGGCCGACCTCCTGGGTGCACTTGAACCGCTCCGCGAGCAGGTGCACCAGGGCGGCGTCCAGGTTGTCGATGCTGGCGCGCAGCCGCCCCAGCTCCGCCGTCGCCTGGTCGGTCGTCTGCTGATCGCTCACGGGGCCGATCCAAGCACGGATCCGGGGCCCGACGGGGGCGGTTCCGCCCCGCGGACCGGGGCGGAGGACCCTGTCGGGCCACCTGCGGGACGCGCCACGGTGGAGGGTGCTGACTCCTCGTACGCCCCTGGGAGGGTCGACATGACCGACGACCGTGACGTCGTCGACCCTCGACGACCCGCCCCCGGCCGCCGGCTGGACCTGCTGGTCGCGGCGGCGACCACCCTGCTCGCCGCCACCGTCTACCTGGTTACGCTCCTGCTCGGGGCCACGCCACCTCGCCCCGCCTCGGTGATCCTGTCCACCGCGACGCCGGCGTTCGCGTTGGTCGCGCTGGTGGCCCTCGAGCTGCGGCAGCGCGAAGCACCCGACCCATGGCTCGCCTGGTTCGCGGCCGGCCTGACCGGCGGGATCGTGGCGATGGGGCTCCAGCTGATCTCCTACCCCCTGGTCGATCCGGGCGGCGGACCGTTCGGGACCGACGACCAGGGCAACGCCGCGCTCTACCTGCTCTTCCACCTGTCCGTCGGCGCCGGCGTCCTGCTGGCCGCGCTCCGGGCGCCCGCCCGCCGGCGTTGGCTGCTGAGCGGCTCGGCGGCGGTGCTTGCCGTACTGCTGGCGCTCGGCGCGGTGCCGCTGCCCGAGCTGCTGAGCCCCGATCGGACCTACACCACGACGCTGCTCGTGGCCGAGTGGGTGCTCGCCGCCTGGGTCGCCGTGGCCACCGTGGCCTGGATCCTGCCGACGGGCGGCCGGTCGACACCGGCGCTGCGCGGCTGGATCGGCGTGGCGCTGCTGCTCTCGGTCTACGACCTCGTGCTCAACGCGCTCGCGAGCGAACGCTTCGTCCCGGTCTGGTGGGGCAGCCTGTCGCTGCGCGTGCTGACCTACGCCGTGCTCGCGCTCGGCGTCGTCACGACCCTGGTGCTGCAGCTGCGCGATCTCGACCGCTACAGCGAGACCGAGCTCGACCGGCGCGAGGGCCAGCTGCGCCAGGCGCTGCAGTCGGCGAGCGCCCTGATGGCCTCGGCCGAGCTGTTCTCACGGGCCACCACCCCCGACGAGGTGGCGGCCACCCTGTGCGAGCAGACCGCCATGCTCAGCGGGCTGCCGCGGTCCGAGCTGGTCGTGTGGCACGACCTCCGCGAGCCCACCGCGCTGGCCCAGGTCGGCGCGACGCCCCCCGCCGAGGAGCGGGACCGGTGGCCCCGCGAGGCCGGGCTCACCATGTCCCGGCTCTACGCCACCGGGGAGGGCGTCTTCCTGGAGACCGCCGACGAGGTGGCCGGCTGGCTGGCCGGCCGGCACGGACCGGCCTCCACCCTGGGCGCGCTGGTGCTGGTCCCCCTGGTCTCCCCGCAGGCGCCCCCGGCGCTGCTGGTGGCCTGGGGCGAGCACCCGCACGCGCTGCCCCTCGCCCGGCGCCGCGTGATCGCGAACCTGGTCAACCAGGCCGGCCAGGCCTGGGGCCGCGCCTCGGCGTACCAGGCCCAGGCCCACGCCGCCGCGACGCTCCAGGCCTCCCTGCTGCCCACCGGCCTCACCCCGCCGCCGGGGCTCAGCCTCGCGGCCCGCTACGTGCCCGGGGAGAGCGGCCTGCGGGTCGGCGGCGACTGGTTCGACTGCCTGCGCCTCCCCGACGGACGCGTCGCGCTGGTCGTCGGCGACGTGATGGGCAAGGGCCTGCACGCGGCCGCGGTGATGGGCCAGGTGCGCACCACCGCGCGCACGCTGGCACGGCTCGATCCCGCCCCCGAGAAGGTGCTCACCGGACTCGACGAGCTCACCCACGAGCTGGACATCGACGAGATCGCGACCGTCACCTACGCCCTGCTCGACCTCTCCTCGGGCGGCTTGAGCATCGGCCGGGCCGGCCACGTGCCCCCGCTGCTGGTCCCGCGACGGGGGCGGACGCGGTACGTCGTACCGGGGGGCTCACCGCCGCTCGGCGCACCGAGTGCGGCCCGGGTCCAGGCGGACCTGCAGCTGCGTCCCGGCGACGTGCTGGTGCTCTACACCGACGGGCTGGTCGAGGACCGGGTCAGCGGACTCGACTTCGGCATGCACGAGCTCTCGCGCACCGCCGAGTCGCTGCGCGACAGGTTCCAGCTCGACCTCGAGGGGTGCACCGACCGGCTGCTGGCCTGGTCGGGCACCGACCACCGCGACGACGACGTGGCGCTGATGGTGGTCCGCCTCGACGGGCCGCTGGCCGCGCCGCCGGAGCCACCGCGTGGGGACGTCGGCGCGCAGCCGCTGCCGGCCTGAGCCCGCTCGGCCCCCGGCTCCGATCAGAGGTGGTCGGGCACGATCAGCGCGTCGGGGTCGCTGCGCGGCGGCACGTGGGCGAGCGCGGCCTGCACCAGCGCGACCCGTGCCTTGACCACGATCGCCCGCTTCACCCGTCCGACGTCCTCGCCCACCAGCCCCTCGACGGTCTGGGTCACCTGCTCGTCGGTGAAGGTGGGCCGGGTGCCCGACTCGACCTCGACGTCGGGCAGCGCCACGAGCACCGGCAGCACCTCGCCGCTGAGACCGTCGAGGATCACGTAGCGCTGATACCGGTCCAGCTCGTCCCACACCGCGTCGACGTCCCGCTTGCCCCGGCGTACGTCCTTGTCCTGGGCGGCCAGGACGGTCTTGGCGGCGCCGGTGAGGGCGGCGGTCAGCTCGTGCTCGGTGAAGCGCATGGCTCCAGCATGCCGGGTCGGCGACTCGCGTGTCGCGGCCGGGCCGGGCCCGGCTCAGGCGTCCAGCGAGACGAGCTCCTCGGCGGTCAGCTCCAGGTCGGCGGCGGCGGCGGAGTCCCGGATCGACTCGGGCCGCTTGGCGCCCGGGATCGGGATCACCACCGGGGACTGGGCGAGCTCCCAGGCGAGCGCCACCTGCTGGGCGCTGACGCCGCGCGCCTCAGCCACCCGGGCGAAGGCCGGGTGCTTCTCGTGCAGGCTCTTGGCGTCGTTGAGCCCACCCAGCGGGCTCCACGGGAGGAACGCCAGGCCGAGCTCCTCGCACACGTCGATCTCGGGGCGGCTGCTGCGGAACGCCGGCGAGAACTGGTTCTGCACGCTGACCAGGGCGTCCCCGAGCTCCTTGTGGGCGAGGCGGATCTGGTCGGGGTCGGCGTTCGACAGCCCGATCATCCGCACCTTGCCAGAGTCGTGGATCTCCTTGAGCGTGCCCACCACGTCGGCGTAGTCGACCTTCGGGTCCGGCCGGTGGTGCTGCCACAGCGCGATCTGCTCGACGCCCAGTCGTTGCAGGCTGGCGTCGACAGCGGCGTGCAGGTGATCGGGCGAGCTGTCGAGGTCCCATCCGGCGTCCTCGGTGCGCACGTGCCCGCCCTTCGTGGCGAGCAGGACCCGGTCGCTCACGCCCAGCTCGTCGAGCAGGCCGGCGACCAGCCGCTCGTTGGCGCCCATCGCCCGCGCGCCCAGGTCGCCGGCCGGACCGTAGGCGTCCGCGGTGTCGAGGAGGGTGACCCCCGCGTCCAGCGCGGCCCGGATCGTGGCGGCCAGCCGCTCGCGCGGCTGGGTGCCGGACTGGTCGAAGGTCATCAGTCCCAGCCCGATCGCGCCGACCTCCGTGCGTCCCACGGTGTCGTTGCCCAGTGCTCGTGTGTGCATGGGAGGAGGAGTACCCGCTCCCCCAGGGGGCGCAAACGCTCCCGGCCGGGGGCCGGGTGGTGGCCGCGCGGCCGCAGTCTCGCGGGCGTGAGACTCCGCACAGGACGTGGTCGGAACCGGTCGCCGGGGTACCGGACGAGGAAGACTCATCCACCAGCAGGAGGCACAGCGTGGCCGGCACGACAGCGAAGCAAGCCGATCGGACGGCCCGCCACTCCGACACCGTGTCGTGGGGGGTCCGGGTCGGCCTGGTCTGCTACGGGCTGGTCCACCTGCTGGTGGCCTTCGTCGCCATCCGGCTGATCCTGGGCTCGAACAGCGGGTCGGCCACCGGCAAGGGCGCGCTCGCCCAGCTGGCCAGGGACACCGCCGGCCGGGTGACGCTGGGCGCGCTCGCGGTCGGGTTCGCGGTGCTCGTGGTCTGGCAGCTCGCGGCGGCCGCGATCGGCTACCGCGACCACGACGGCCTGCGCCGCCACCTGTTGCGGCTGGGGGCGCTGGGCCGGGCCGCGGTGTTCGGCTACCTGGCGGGGGCCACTTCGAGCCTGGCGATCGCCGGGCGCAGCGCCAGCAGCAGCCCCGACTCGACGACCGCCAAGCTGATGTCCCTGCCCGCCGGCCCCTGGCTCGTCGCGCTGGTGGGCGCCACCATCGCCGGCGTGGGCATCGGGCTCGCGATCTTCGGCTGGCAGAAGCGGTTCCTCGAGCAGCTGGACGAGCGCGCCCGCCGCGACGGTGGTCGCCGCATCCCGGTCGTGGTGCTCGGCCGGTTCGGCTACGTCGCCAAGGGGGTGGCCTTCGTGGTCGTCGGCGTGCTGCTGGGTTGGGCGGCCTGGACGCACGACCCGCAGAAGTCCGGCGGTCTCGACCAGGCGCTGATGCGGCTGCTCGGCGGTTCGCTCGGCAAGGTCGCGATCGTCGTGATCGCCGTGGGCGTCGGCTGCTTCGGGCTGTTCATGCTCGCCCGCGCCCGGCACCTGGAGCGGGACGCGCTCACCGGGGAGTGACCGGGGCCGCGGCCGGGGCGCACTAGCCTCGGGCCACGAGGAGGTGCGCGTGCACGGTGAAGTGGTGAGGACCGAGCGGATCAGCCCGGGAATGGTGCGGGTCGTGCTCGGCGGCCCGGGGCTGACGGAATTCCGCCGACCCGAGGAGACCGACGCCTACGTCAACGTGGCGATCGCGCCGCCGGGAGCGCCGTACGGCCCGGTGTTCGACCCCGAGGAGGTCCGGGCGCGGTACGGCCCCGAGCTCGGCCCCGCGCGCCGCCGCTACACGGTCCGCGACTGGGACACGGAGCAGCGGCACCTGGTCCTGGACTTCGTGGTGCACGGCAGCGAGGGCGTCGCGGGCACGTGGGCCGCGACCTGCCGGCCGGGCGACCTGCTGGTGTTCACCGGGCCCGGGGGCGGCTACCGGCCGGACCCGACCGCCGACTGGCACCTGCTGATCGGTGACGAGTCGGCACTCCCGGCCATCGCCGCCTCCCTCGAGGCGCTCGCCGCCGGAACCACCGCCGTCGTACGGCTCGTGGCCGACGGCCCGGAGCACGAGGTCGGACTCGAGACGGCCGCGGACCTCGACCTCGCGTGGGTGCACCGGCAGCCGGAGGACCCGGCGCCGCTGCCGGCCGCCGTGCGGGCCGCCCGCTTCCCGGAGGGACGGGTGCACGCGTTCGTGCACGGCGAGGCCGACGAGATCCGGGCGATCCGCCGCCACCTGCTCACCGACCGCGGCCTCGAGCGCGCCCAGATGTCCTGTTCGCCTTACTGGCGTCGCACCATGACCGACGAGGCGTGGCGGCAGGTCAAGCGCGAGTACGTCGGCGCCATGGAGGCCGAGCTCGACCTCGCCTAGGCCCGCGAATCGGGGTCGAGCCCGCCCGCCAGACATGGAAGAAGCCGCAGACCTGTCGGCCTGCGGCTTCTGCACCCTGCGCGCCTGTAGGGATTCGAACCCCAAACCTTCTGATCCGTAGTCAGATGCTCTATCCGTTGAGCTACAGGCGCCCGCCGCTCTCGCGAACGACTGGACGAGGATAGCGGACGGGCCGGGGGATGCCGAAATCGCCCGTTCCCCTCGACTGCGGCGGCCCGGGAGCCGATCATCGCGGCATGGGCTTCGTCGCGAGCACGCCGGCCGCTCGGCACCTCGGAGCCGCGCTCGCGTTGACGGCCCTGCTGCCGGGGCTGGGGGCGTGCACCAAGGACTCGCACGGCTCGAGCACGCCGCCCGCCTCGTCCCCGCCGTCCTCGATCCCGGTCAGGGCGCCGGCGCCCCGGGCGAACGGACCGTTCCCGGTGCGGCTCGGCGTCGGCCTGGCGGTGCTCACCGCCGAGCGGTGCGACCCGGCCGAGGCCCGCCGGGTTTGCTCGGTGGACCGGAGCCGGAGCTGGGCGCCGCTCGGCTCCCCCCGCCCGGTCACGGTGACCGACGTGCGCACGCACCTGGCGGACCAGCACACGTCCTGGACGACCGCCGTCCGGTTCGCCGAGGCCGACCGGACGGCCCTGCGGCGGGCGGCGAAGCAGGCCACGGCGACGGGTGGCGTGGTGCTGGTGCTCGACGCGGACCGGGGCGTCCTGGCGGCGATCCCCCCGAGCACCATCGAGGGCGGGGCCGCCGTACTCACCGGCCTCGACAAGCCCACGGCGTGGTCCCTGGTGGAGGGTTTCGCGCCGGACTGACCGGTCCCAGGCCCGCCGGATCGGGCGAAGCCCATCGTTGAACGATCCAATAGGTGGCGCCGGAACGCGGGGGTACTCTCGGCCCATCCCGGGGCTGGAGACACTCGTCCCCGGACCCAAGTCGCCGACAACGACGCCGAGCGATCCACCACGACTCCACGACACACCGTCGATACGCTCGACGGCCGGCGGCGCCATCCCGCAACGGAGGCGCCCCGCGAATGCGCGAGAGGGACCATCAAGCATGACCGCCGAGACGCAGGCACCGACCACCCACCAGGGCATCCTGGACTTCGTCAACGAAGTCGCAGCGATGACCCAGCCCGACCGCATCCACTGGTGCACGGGCTCCGACGAGGAGTGGACCGAGATCACCGACGCTCTGGTCGCGACGGGGACGTTCACGCGGCTCAACCCCGCGATCAAGCCCAACTCCTTCTACGCCGCCTCCGACCCCATCGACGTCGCACGCGTCGAGGACCGGACCTACATCTGCTCGGTCGACAAGCGCGACGCGGGGCCCACCAACAACTGGATGGACCCCAACGAGATGAAGGACCTCATGCGCAAGCTCTACGCGGGCTGCATGCGGGGTCGCACGATGTACGTCATCCCGTTCGTGATGGGCCACCTCGAGGCCGAGAAGCCGATGTTCGGGGTCGAGATCACCGACTCCGCCTACGTGACCGCCTCGATGCGGGTCATGGCGCGCATGGGCACCCACGTGCTGCGCCGGATGGAGGAGCTCGACGCCGCCGGCCAGGACGTGCACTGGGTCCCGGCCCTGCACTCCGTCGGCATGCCGCTGGAGCCGGGCCAGGCCGACGTCGCCTGGCCGTGCAACGACACCAAGTACATCGTGCAGTTCCCCGACGAGCGCGCGATCTGGTCCTTCGGGTCCGGGTACGGCGGCAACGCCCTGCTCGGCAAGAAGTGCTACGCGCTGCGCATCGCCAGCGTGATGGCCCGCGACGAGGGCTGGCTGGCCGAGCACATGCTGATCCTCAAGCTGACCAGCCCGCAGGGCGTCACCAAGTACGTCGCGGCGGCGTTCCCGAGCGCCTGCGGCAAGACCAACCTGGCGATGCTCGAGCCCACGATCCCGGGCTGGAAGGTCGAGACCCTGGGTGACGACATCGCCTGGATGCGGGTCGGCGAGGACGGCCGCCTGTGGGCGGTCAACCCCGAGTACGGCTTCTTCGGCGTGGCTCCGGGCACCAACGAGCACACCAACCCCAACGCGATGAAGACCATCAACAAGGGCAACTCGGTCTTCACCAACGTCGCGCTCACCGAGGACGGCGACATCTGGTGGGAGGGCCTGGAGAACCCGCCGGCCAAGGCCACCTCCTGGAAGGGCGAGGCCTGGACGCCGGAGAGCGACTTCCTCTCCAGCCACCCCAACAGCCGCTACTGCACCCCGATCAAGCAGTGCGACATCCTCGCCCCGGAGTACGACGACCCGCGCGGCGTCCCGATCGACGCGATCCTCTTCGGCGGCCGGCGCAAGACGACCGTGCCGCTGGTCTTCGAGGCCCGGGACTGGACCCACGGCACGTTCCTGGGCGCCACGCTCTCCTCGGAGACCACCGCGGCCGCGGTCGGCGCGGTCGGCGTGGTCCGCCGCGACCCGATGGCGATGCTGCCGTTCATCGGCTACAACGCCGGCGACTACTTCAACCACTGGATCACCGTCGGCAAGGACAACGACGCGGCGAAGCTGCCGAAGATCTTCTACGTCAACTGGTTCCGCCGCGACGACAAGGGCGACTTCCTGTGGCCCGGGTTCGGCGAGAACAGCCGGGTGCTGAAGTGGGTCGTCGAGCGCATCGACGGCCAGGCCGCGGCGGTCGAGACGCCGATCGGCCACGTGCCGCCGCCCGAGGCGCTGGACACCGACGGCCTCGACATGACCGCCGAGCAGCTCGAGGCGGCTCTCGCCGTCGACGTCGAGGAGTGGAAGGCCGAGATCCCGCAGATCCAGGAGTGGTTCGAGAAGTTCGGCGACGACCTGCCCGCCGTGCTCTGGACCGAGCTGGACGGCCTGCGCGCCCGCCTGGGCGGCTGACAGCCGAACTTTCACCCCTTCGAGGGCCCCGACCGTGCGCGGTTGGGGCCCTCGTGGCGTCTCGGCTGTGGAAGCATGAGGTCGACCGACATCGACGGGGCGAGCGGAAGGGGGACCGGTGGACGGCTACAGCCCGGAGGACCGCGCACTCTTCGAGACCGAGGCCACCGAGCTCTACGAGGAGATCGTCGCCAAGAACGGCATCTCGGAGCACGACCCGAGCATCGCCGAGGGCGGTGACCGCGAGCAGGCGTTCACGTTGCTGCGCCGGCTCAACCTCCTCAGCCGCGACCGGGACACCGGCCTCTGGCAGGCCCTGGACCCCACGACGGTGCAGTCGCGGGTGGTCTCGCCGCTGAGCCAACAGGCCGCCGACCTGCTCACGGAGTCCTCCCACTGGGCGCAGGCCTTCGGCACCCTCGACCACGCCTGGCGCCGCGCGTCACGCCCCTCCGACAGCGGGCCGTTCACCTACCTGCACGAGGAGGCGATCGACCCGTTCATCGCCGCGCTCGTCGCCGAGTGCGAGGAGGAGACGCTCACCGCCCAGCCGCAGAGCGGTCGCGACCCGCGCAAGCTCGCCCTCGCCGCGCTGCGGGACACCAACTTGCTGGAGCGGGGCGCGAAGATCCGCACGCTCTACCAGCACAGTGCCCGCCGCAGCGCGATCACTCGGCAGTACGTCGCGGCCGTCAGCAACCGCGGCGCCGAGGTCCGCACGCTTGACGAGTTCTTCAACCGGATGATCGTCATCGACCGCCGGGTGGCCGTGATCCCGAGCGGCGAGGACCTCTCCGTGGCCGTCGCAGTCCGGGAGCCGTCGGTGGTGGCCTACCTGGTCGACGTGTTCGAGCGCTCCTGGGAGCGGGCCCGGCCGTTCGCCAGCCGGGAGACCTCGCTGATGAAGGACATCGCCGTCGAGCAGCGGGCGATGACGCTGCGGATGCTGGTCGAGGGGCACTCCGACCCGGTCTCGGCCAAGCGGTTGGGCGTCAGCCCGCGCACCTACGCCGGCTACATCGCCGACCTCAAGGACGAGTTCGAGGTGGAGACCCGCTTCCAGCTCGGTTACGTCATCGGCCAGCGCGGGATCTCCGGGACGGAGTCGGCCGAGTCCGAGGCCCAGGGCTGAACGTGCTGCCCGCTAGGCGGGCGTGCGCGCCGGCTGCGCGGGCCGAAATGTTCGCGAGGGCAGCGACCGATGGTCACTGCCCTCGCGTGATGAGACGGGCCGGGGGGTGGCACTGGGACCGAACAAGGTGGGGGGTGAGTTGGGTCCCCGTCTCACGTCTTGAGTTTGCTTTGGGTGGGGGACCTCACCTGTTGACGGAGTAGCCCCAGCTGGTGTCGGCCTGCGCCGGAGCGCTGATCCCGAGAAGGCCGAGGCTGAGGCCAGCAGCCGCCAGCGCGATGACCGCCTTGCGTACAAAGTTCATTGGGTCCCCTCCAACTTCGACGTTCTTGGCCCATTGGCCACGTCCCAGAGTCTGGGGCAGGAGACGACCGGAATGCGAGCCGAACCCTGACTCACATTTTTGCATTGCATTTCTTTGCAGGAGGGCGGGCCGCTGCAGAACCCTGCAGCAGCCCGAGACAAGGCGTCGACCCGAGAGAAAGGCGTCGGCCCCCGGGGACTCTACCGTCCACCGGGGGCCGACCACACTGGCGGAGGCGGCGGGATTTGAACCCGCGAGAGGGGTTTGCCCTCAACCCGCTTAGCAGGCGGGCGCCATAGACCGGACTAGGCGACGCCTCCCGACAGCCAGCACAGGCTACAAGGACCCCGCGTCCGGGGACCAATCAGGGGGCTGGGGCCTGACTGGATAGCCCGTTCCTGCGGTTGATGGGCGTTGCAACGCCCCCCAACCGAGGGAATCCCCGGCCGGCCGGGGATTCCTGCAGGCGACCAGCAACCACTGCAGGGCGCCGCCGGGGTCACAGGGGTCGGAGGCCCTGCCCGCGCTCGGCGTGCTGGCGCACGTCGCGCGCGAAGTCGTCCTTGTCGGCCGCCACCGCGGCTACCGGGATGGTGGTGGTGCGGCCGTAGCGTAGGGTGAGCACGAGGCAGTCCAGGCCGCGGGCGGTCGAGGCGGCGACCGCGTTGACGTCGGTCCAGGGCGCGGTCGACACGCCGGCGCCGCGGATCAGCCGGACCCGGTAGCCCTGCTCGTCGAGGTGGACCACGACGGCCCGGCGGGTCAGCACGTAGCCGAGCCCGAAGACCGCCACCAGTCCGGCCGCGGCGACCAGCACCACGAGGTCGAGCGAGAGGTGCAGCAGGGCGGCCAGCGTGGTGACCGCGAAGAGCAGGATCGCGAGCAGCACCAGCAGCGTGCCCACCAGCCGGGCAACCATCGCCGGCGCGAGCCGATAGTCGGACGCGGTGGGAGCGGACATGCAGAAGATTGAACAAGACCCCGGATCCGCGGCCCCCACCGGGTTGTCCCGACCCGTGGTCGGGGGGAGACTCGAAGCCCTGAGCCCTGAGCCCTGAGCCCTGAGTCCCGAGCGCCGAGCTCCCCGGGAGGCAACCGTGTCCGCACCCGTCCCGTCACCTGGCCTCGCCCCGGCCGATCGCGCGGTGGCGACCGCCGTACGCTCCCTGGACCTCGCGCTCGACCTCACGCTCGACGACCCGCCCGAGGACCGCGACCGGCTCGAGGGCTGGCGCCGGCTGGTGCGGCAGCGGCTCGCCGACCTGCGCGCCGCCCTGGCCGCGGAGGCCGTCCCCACCGAGGACGCCTGGCTCGTGGCCCGCGGCGGCGTCCTGGCGCGGGAGCGGGACGCGCTGGGCCGCCGGACCGCGGCCCTCGGCAGCGCCGTCCTGGACAGCCCGGACACCGGCGCGGTGCGGGCCGACCTGCGGCGCCTGCTCGCCGACGTCGCCCACCACGTGCAGCGCCGCCACGACCTGGCCTACGACGCGGTCGAGCTCGAGCTCGGCGGCGAGGACTAGCGCCCGGCCGGCGCACCCGGGCACGCCGCGGCAGGCGGCCGGCCAGCACCTAGACTGCTCCGGTGTCCGCCCGCGGGCGGCACGGAGGGGTGCCGGAGTGGCCGATCGGAACCGCCTTGAAAGCGGTCGTAGGGAGACCTACCGCGGGTTCGAATCCCGCCCCCTCTGCTGGCTGGCTGGCTGGGCCCACCGATCGACCGATCGAGCCGGGCCATAGGCAGTCAGGCGAGCGTCAGCTCCAGCAGCACGTCGCCCTCCTGGACCACGTCGCCGGGGCCGACCTTGACCGCCCGTACGGTTCCGGCCACCTCGGTGATGACGGGGATCTCCATCTTCATCGACTCCAGCAGCGCCACGGTGTCGCCGAACGCGACGGCGTCCCCCGGAGCGACGGCCACGCTCATCACGTTGGCCACCATCTCCGCGACGATCTCGGTCACCTGTTCGCGGGCCATGCAGCGAACCTAGCCGTTACCGACGCGTACCGGGCAACCGGCCGCGGCACGGCGAGCAGCGGGACAGGCGGCCGGACGGGCGGACGGGCGGGAGCTCACTGCAGGGCGGCGGTACGCCGGGGCTCGGGACGGACCGCCGTGGCCTCCTCGGCCCGGCGCCCCCGCCGGCCGCGCGGACCGGTCAGCCGCAGGTCCAGCCGGATCACCACGAAGCCGATCAGCAGGCCGACGAGCACGCCGTACACGACCGAGAGCCCGCACTCGGTCAGGCTGACCATCGGGTTGAGCAGCGCCTGCGCCACCGGGGCCGTGGCCGCGACGCCGAACGCGCACACCCACCAGCCCTGCCGGCGCCGGGCCCGCATGTGGCAGCCCCACGCGATCGCCGGGATGCCCAGCACGCTCTCGATCGGGCGGGGGAACGCCCCCAGGTGCTCGCGGCTCCAGACCACCCCGTCCAGCAGCGCCGCCACCAGGCCGGGGGTGCCGTAGCGCCGCAGCAGCTCGGCGTACGCCAGGGTCAGGGCGAGGACGACCGCGCCGACCAGCACCGTGACGACGCCGCGGCGGCCCAGGCCGTGCAGGCCGGCCCCGAGCCGGTAGACCACGCCGAAGGCCCCCAGGACGGCCAGGCCGAGGGTGGCGTACTCGAACCGGGCCAGGGTGATCACCGGCTCGAAGCCCACCGTGGCGAGCGCGCCGACCGCGGCGACGAGCACCGCGACCACCACCTCCCGGGCGGCCCGGAGGAACGTCACGGCCGGCACCGTCGCCATCACCGCGAGCACCGCGGCGACCACGCAGGTCATCACCGCGGCGCCGGTGCGCAGCACCGGCTGGTCGCTGACCACCACCGCCACGCCGAGGGCGAGCGCGAGGCTGCCGAACACGACCGGCCGGCCACCGGTCCGGGCCGCGAGGGCCCAGGAGTAGACGCCGACCACCACCACGGCGCCGGCGCCGGGCAGCCAGGCCGGCCCGACCGGCACCAGCGACAGCACCAGCGCGGCCACCGCCACGAGCACCGCGACGACACCAGCGGCCAGGGGCAGCCGGGACGCCGCCATCGCGGCGAGCGCCGCCTGCGCCCGCGCGGCCCGCGACGGCGGCCGGCCGGCGCGACGGCGCGGTGGGGTCGAGGGCACGACCCGGAAGGTTACATTCGCCGGTTCGCCAGCGAGGGGTTGGTCCGGCGCGCCCGGGCGAGCACGTCGCGGTCCAGGGTCGCCGTCACCAGGGCCGACTCCCCACCGGCCTCCGCGAGCACGTCGCCGAGCGGGTCGACGACCAGCGAGTGGCCGCTGTAACGGGGCCCGGGCTGCCCGGCCGCGAGCACGTAGACGGTGTTCTCGATCGCCCGGGCGCGCACCAGCGTCGTCCAGTGATCCACCTTGCGGGGCCCGGCCACCCAGGCCGCGGGCACCACCAGGACCTCCGCGCCCCGGTCGACCAGCGCCCGTGCCAGCTCGGGGAAGCGCAGGTCGTAGCAGGTCATCAACCCCAGCGTGAACCCGCCGACCTTCACCGTGACCGGGTCGACGGCGCCGGCCGTGAGCCGGTCGGACTCGCGGTCGCCGAAGGAGTCGTAGAGGTGGATCTTGCGGTACGACGCCTCCGCGGCGCCGCGGACCAGCAGCGTGTTGAACGGGCGGCCCGGGTCCTCCCCCGGCTCGAACATCCCGGCCACCACGGTCGTGTCGCGCTCCTCGGCGACCCGCGCCAGCTCGGTCCCGAACGGGCCGTGCGCCGGCTCGGCGTACCCGCTCACGTCGGAGCCGGCCTCCCCGAAGTCGCGGGCGAACGCCTCCGGGAAGACCACGAGGTCCGCGCCCTGCGGGGTCAGCTCGGCCAGCCGGCGGCGGTTCGCCTCGGGCTCGAGGGCCGAGGCCTGCTGGACGAGGGCGACGCGCAGCTGCGTGGGATCGGTCACGGTCCCAGCCTGCCACCTGCGGGGGCGGCACGCCCGGTGGGACAGTGGCCCCATGGACCCGCTACTCGGACCGACCGGATTCGCCGCCGTCGTCCTCGCCGGCGGCACCGCCGCCCGTCTGGACGGCGCGGACAAGTCCTCGATCGAGCACGGCGGCCGGACCCTGCTGGAGTGGTCCCTCGACGCGCTGCTCGACGCCGAGGAGGTCGTGGTCGTCGGCGACCCGCGGCCGACCGGCCGGCCGGTCACGTTCACCCGGGAGAACCCCCGCTACGGCGGCCCGGTGGCCGCGCTGCTGACCGGGTACGACGCGCTGGTCCGCCCGCCGCGCACCCTCGGCGTGCTCGCGGTGGACATGCCCCGGGTCACCGCGCACACGTTCCGGCGGCTGCACGCGGCGGCCGAGGGCCGCGACGGGGCGTTCCTCGTCGACCACGAGGGCCGCCGCCAGCTCGCCGGCGTGCTCGACGCGGCGCGGCTCGACGACGTCCGCCCCGGGCTGGAGGCGCAGCACGGCATGTCCGTGCGCCGCCTCCTGGAGGGGCTCGACCTCGCGCTGGTCGCGCCGGTGGGCGAGGAATGTCGCGACGTGGACACCTGGGCGGACGTCCGTGACCTGCAGGGATCGTGAGCAATCCGGGGCGACGCGCCGCCCGGGGCTTGCGGCCCCGGGCGGTTCCGGGAAACCTGAGGGCGTGAACCTGCACGACTGGATCGACGAGCTGAGCGACGTCCTCGACCTCGAGGCGGAGATCGACGAGGCGCTGGTCCTCGACCTGGCCCGGACGGTTGCGCACACGGTGGAGCGGCCGGCGGCGCCGGTGACGGCGTACATGCTGGGGCTCGCGGCGGGTGCCGCCGGCGCCGGCCCGGAGCAGACCGAGGCGCTCGCGGCCCGGGCCCAGCGGCTGGCCGAGGGCTGGGACCGCCCCGCCGACGCGCCCGACCCCGACGACGTCGACGAGGAGATCCCCGACGACAGCCTGGTGGACCACACCTCCGACCGGTTCGAGGACTGACCGCATCCCGCCAGCCCCGCGCGGGGGATCGATCTCCTAGGGTGGCGGGCATGCGCGCCGTCATCGTCTCGGAGCCCGGGGGCCCCGACGTCCTGTCCCTCGCCGAGCTGCCCGACCCCGAGCCCGGCCCCGGCGAGGTGCTCCTCGACGTCGCCGCGACCGCGATCAACCGGGCCGACCTGCTCCAGCGCCAGGGGCACTACCCGCCGCCGCCCGGCGCCTCGGAGATCCTGGGGCTGGAGTGCAGCGGCACCGTCGCCGCGGTCGGCCCGGAGGTCACCGACTGGCAGGTCGGCGACCAGGTCTGCGCGCTGCTGGCCGGGGGCGGCTACGCCACGCGGGTCGTCGTACCCGCCGGCCAGGTGATGCCGGTGCCCGCCGGCGTGGACCTGATCACGGCCGCGGCGCTGCCCGAGGTCGCGTGCACGGTGTGGTCGAACGTGTTCATGATCGCCGCCCTGCGGCCGGAGGAGAACTTCCTCGTGCACGGGGGCGCCGGAGGGATCGGCTCGTTCGCGATCCAGCTCGCCGCCGCCAACGGCTCGCGCGTGATCACCACCGGTGGGACGCCGGAGAAGCTGGACTTCTGCCGCGAGCTCGGCGCCGATGTGACCATCAACTACCGCGACGAGGACTTCGTCGAGGTCGTCAAGGAGCGGACCGACGGGCACGGCGCCGACGTGATCCTCGACAACATGGGGGCGAAGTACCTCGGCCGCAACGTCGACGCGCTGGCCACCGAGGGCCGCCTGGTCATCATCGGCATGCAGGGCGGCAGCAGGGGCGAGCTCGACATCGCCACCCTGCTGCGCAAGCGCGGAGCCGTCGTCGCCACGGCGCTGCGGGCCCGGCCGCCGGCCGACAAGGGGGCGATCTGCGCCTCGGTCGTCGAGCACGTCTGGCCGCTGGTCAGCGACGGGCAGGTCAGACCGATCGTGCACACCACCATGCCCCTGGACCAGGCCGCCGCCGCCCACGCCCTGATGGAGGCCGGGGACCACAGCGGGAAGATCGTCCTCACCACCTGAGGACCTGACCGCTTGCAGCGCGAGAGGGCATTCCGAGGCAGTCTCACCAGCGCGAGAGGGCATTCGGGGGCACTCTCACCAGCGCGAGCGGGCATTCGGAGGCACTCTCACCAGCGCGAGCGGGCATTCGGAGGCACTCTCACCAGCGCGAGCGGGCATTCGGAGGCACTCTGGTCTGTCCGTCCCCTTCCCCCGATCGCCGTCTCGAGGTCCGGAGAGTTCCCCGGATCGCCGTCTCGGCATCCTGAGAGTTGCTGCGATCGCCGTCTCGGCGGGTTGAGAGTTGCTGGGATGGCCCGCTCACCGTCGGGCGGGCGGGGATTTCCGCACCGCCTAGGCTGGGGCGCATGACTGAGAAGCCCGACGAGCAGGAGCAGCAGGTCGTCATCATCGGGCCCGACGGGCAGCCGATGGGGTCGGTGCCCGCGTCGGCCATCTCGCAGGTTCCCGGCGCCGACGGCGAGGAGGCCGACGGCGACGGTGAGGACGAGCGCGCGCTCACCGACCTCGTCGAGCAGCCCGCCAAGGTGATGCGGATCGGCAGCATGATCCGCCAGCTGCTCGAGGAGGTGAAGGCCGCCCCGCTCGACGAGGCCAGCCGCAACCGGCTCAAGGACATCCACCAGGCCTCGATCAAGGAGCTCGAGGCCGGCCTCGCGCCCGAGCTGGTCGAGGAGCTCGAGCGGCTCACCCTGCCGTTCACCGAGGACAAGACCCCCTCCGAGGGCGAGCTCCGGATCGCCCAGGCCCAGCTGGTCGGCTGGCTCGAGGGGCTCTTCCACGGCATCCAGACCGCGATCTACGCCCAGCAGATGGCGGCGCGGGCCCAGTTCGAGCAGATCCGCCGCGCCCTGCCCCAGGGCATGGTGCCGCAGGGCCAGGGTGCTCCCGGCCAGACCGGCCAGCCGGGCGGACCCGAGGGCTCGCCGCGCCCCGGCGAGTCGGGGGGCATGTACCTCTGACCGGGTGTCCCTATTGCGCCTGAGCCGCTCGCGGTGGCTCAGCCACCGTTTCGTCGATCGATCCGGTGGCTGAGGCACCTCCGGTTCGTCTCGAGCACGGTCAGCGGTGCACCATGCACCGTTTCACTCGGGGGAACGGTGGCTGCTCCACCGCCGACACCCCGCCGACACCCCGCCGACACCCCGCCGACACCCCGCCGGCACCGGGCAAACGAAGGGTCAGGCGCGGCGGGCGAGCCGTCGCACGACGACCAGCCCGAGCAGTCCGACCAGCACCATCGCCGCGCCGGGGGCGGCGAGGCGGGTGAACGACGTGGGCGCGGCGTCGGCCACCTTGGTGAACGACGCCTTCTGCGGGGCGGGCGGCACCGGCAGGTGACCGTTGCCGAGCAGCTTCTCGACCTGGCCCACCAGTGAGTCCCCGGCCCGGGCCGTGCCGCTGCAGCGGTCGGTCGCGAGCGTGGTGCCCTGCTCAGAGGTGAAGAACACGTAGCGCGAGCCCTTCACCAGGCCCGCGAGCGCGGGCGCGCCCTTGGAGGCCCGCGAGCTGACCTGGACCGAGGAGTCGCGGACGGGGCCCTTGTAGACGCGCTCCACGTCGACGTCGTACGTCGTGGTCGTGGTGCCCGACCGCCTCGCGACGGACCGGCCGGTCACCGTGCCGGTGAACACGTCATCGGCCCGGCGGGCCTGGTCGGCCACCTGGACGTTCGGGCAGGCGGCCGCGCGCGTCGGCGCCGCGGCCTGGGTCGGCACCTGCGCGAGCACGACCGCAGACCCGGCGAGCAGCAGCGCGGCGACGGCCCGCCCGACGGCGGACACCCCGGCGGACACCCGGGCGGACGCCCCGGCGGACGCCCGGGCGGAGCCGTCGGCGGAGGAGACAGGGGCGCGCACCCGCCCATCGAAACAGATCACAGGTCGAAGACACCAGCCAGGACCCGGGCCACGCCGTCCTCGTCGTGCCCGGGCGCGACGTGGCTGGCGGCCTCGGTCACGGTGGGGTGCGCGTCGGCCATGGCGTAGGACGTGCCGGCCCAGCGCAGCATCGGCAGGTCGTTGGGCATGTCCCCGAACGCCAGCACGTCGCCGGCGGCCACCCCCAGCTCGGCGCAGAGCAGGGCGAGCGTGGTCGCCTTGGTCACCTCCGGGCCGCTGATCTCGAGCAGCGCGGTCGCGGAGGACCAGGTGATCACGAGCCGGCCCCGCACCACCTCCTCGGCGAGGTCCCAGAACTCCTGCGGCGCGAGCCGCTCGTGCCGGGCGAGCAGCTTCAGCGCGGGCTCGGTGAACAGCTGCTCGATCTCCGCCCGCCGCGCCTCCTCCGGCAGCGGGTGCCGCTCCAGGAACGCCGGCTCCAGGCCGATGCCCGCGAGCGTCTCCACGGCGTACGACGTGCCCGGGACCGCCTCGCGCAGCATCCGGCACATCTCCAGCCCGAGCGCCGGGTCGATCGGCCGCTCCAGCCGGGGCCGCGCGCCGGCGACGTCCCACACCAGCGCCCCGTTCGAGACGACCGCGAGGCCGTGGTCGCCGACGTACTCGAAGACCTCCTCGGCCCAGCGCAGCGGGCGGCCGGTCACGAACACCACCGGCACGCCCAGCCGCTCGACCTGCGTCAGCACCTCGCGGGTGTACGGCGAGACCGTGCCGTCGGAGCGGACCAGGGTGCCGTCCAGGTCGGTGGCGACCAGCCGCGGCCGGTGTGCCGGCGAGGACTCGGCGGCGCTCATGGCAGCGGGCGGGCCATCACCAGCTGGCCGTCCTCGTTGGCGCCCCGCAGCTCGGTGAATCCGCACTTGGCCAGGACCCGGATGCTGGCGGCGTTCTCGGGTTCCACGCTGGCCCGGATCCGCACGCCGAGCCGGTCGGTCTCGGCGAGCAGCCCGCGGAGCGCCTCGGTGGCCACGCCGTGCCCGCGGGCGTCGGCGACCAGGCCGTAGCCGACCTCGGTCTCCGGGACCCCGTCGACCTCGGCCGGCGGGCCGAAGAAGCCGACCGAGCCGCAGACCAGCCCGTCGACGGCGCGTACGACGTGCCGCGGCCCCCACGGGTCGGGGGCGTCCCCGATCAGCGAGGCGGCGTCGCGGTCGTCCTCGCGGGGGTAGTCGGGGTGCCAGCCGGGACGCCGCCGCCCGGCGAGCATGTCGTCGCGCTCCTCGCGGGTGACCAGCGGCAGCCGGAGCCGGACCGTGGCCACCTCCGCGGGCAGGGCGCCGGCGGGCAGGCTCATCCGAACCACCGGTCCAGCTCGACGGCCACGCCGTCGTCGTACACGCTCTCGGTGACCGCGTGCGCGGCCTGCCGCACCTCGTCGACCGCCTGGCCCATCGCCACCCCGCGGCCGGCCCACTGCAGCATCTCGATGTCGTTGCGGCCGTCGCCGATGGCCAGCGCGTGCTCGGGCCCGACCCCCAGCTCACCGGCGACCCGGGCCAGGCCCGAGGCCTTCGAGACCCCCACCGGCGCGAGGTCCAGCCAGGCCGTCCACCCGACGACGTAGTTGATGCCGTGCAGGCCCAGCCGCTCGCCGAGCCGCACGAAGTCCTCCGCGGTCGCGTTCGGGTCGCGGATGATCACGCGGCTGACCGGCCCGGAGACGATCTCCTCGATCTCGGCCAGCGTCATCTCGCCGGTCAGCTCGCCGTCGGGGAAGTGCCGGTTCACCCGGTAGCCGACGCCGCGCTCCTCGACCGCGACCAGCGCGTCCGGGTGGTGCTCGAGGATCGCCTCGACGGCCGGGCGGGCGTCGAAGGTCTCCTCGTGCACGACCTCGACCGGCGGGTAGCGGAAGACCACCGCGCCGTTGCTGGAGACCACCCAGAGCCGGTCCCGCTCCTCGCCGTGCAGGTCGAGCAGGTCCGCCACGGTCGTCATGCCGTGGGCCGACCGGCCGCTGGCGAGCACCACGTGGGCGCCGGCGGCCAGGGCGCGGTGCACGGCGTCGTAGACCGGCGGCGCGATCTCCTCGTGGGTCAGCCCGCCGCCCTCGACCCACTTCAGCAGGGTGCCGTCGATGTCGAGGGCGACCAGCCGGGGCTGCCAACCGGTCCTGGACGAGCCGGGCTCGAGCGCGGAGTCGACCACTACTCGGCCACCGGCTGGAGGAGCTCGCGGCCGCCCAGCCAGGGCTGCAGCGCCTTGGGCACCCGCACCGACCCGTCGGCCTGCTGGTGGGTCTCGAGGATCGCCACGATGGCCCGCGGGACCGCGCACAGCGTGCCGTTGAGCGTGGCCAGGTGCCGGACCTCCGAGCCGCCGTCGGTGGCGAACCGGCCCCGGATGTCGAGCCGCCGGGTCTGGAACTCGGTGCAGTTGGAGGTCGAGGTCAGCTCGCGGTACCGGCCCTGGGTCGGGATCCACGCCTCACAGTCGAACTTGCGCTGCGCCGAGAGCCCCAGGTCGCCGGCGGCGGTGTCGATCACCTGGTAGGCCAGCTCGAGCTTGTCGAGGAAGGCCTTCTCGATCTCCAGCAGCCGCTGGTGCTCGGCGAAGGACTCCTCCGGCGTCGTGTAGACGAACATCTCCACCTTGTCGAACCAGTGCACCCGGATGATCCCCCGGGTGTCCTTGCCGTGCGAGCCTGCCTCCTTGCGGAAGCACGGGCTGAACGCGGCGTAGCGCAGCGGCAACGACTGGCCGTCGAGGATCTCCTCGGAGTGGTACGCCGCCATCGGCACCTCGGAGGTCCCGACCAGGTACATGTCCTGGCCCTCGATCCGGTAGACGTCGTCGGCCGCCTGGCCGAGGAAGCCGGTGCCGTCCATCGCCCGCGGCTTGACCATCGACGGCGCGATGACTTGGGTGAAGCCGTGGTCGCGGGCGGTCTCGTTGGCGAGGTTGATCAGCGCGAACTCCAGCTCGGCGCCCACCCCGGTCAGGAAGTAGAACCGCGAGCCCGACACCTTGGCGCCGCGCTCGAGGTCGATCGCGCCGAGCATCCGGCCGAGCTCGACGTGGTCGCGCGGCTCGAAGCCCTCGGCGGCGAAGTCGCGGGGCGTGCCGACCGTCTCGAGCACGACGAAGTCGTCCTCGCCCCCCGCGGGCGCCTCGTCGGCGGCCGGGTTGGGGATGCTCATCAGGGCCGCCTGCCACTCCTCCTCGGCGGCGCCCTGCGCGGCCTCGGCGGCCCGGACCTCGGCGGCCAGCGTCTTGGTGCGGGCCAGCAGGTCGGCCTTCTCCTCCCCCTGCGCGCGGGGGATGAGCTTGCCGAGCTGCTTCTGCTCGGCGCGCTTGGCCTCGAACTCCCCGATCGCGGCACGACGGGCGGAGTCCGCGGCGAGCGCCCGGTCCACGACGTCGGCGGACAGGCCGCGCTTGGCCTGGGCGGCACGCACGCGGTCGGGGTCGTCACGGAGCAGTCGCGGGTCGATCATCTCGGGGTCCCCGCGGAATCGAGAGCGCAGCGAGCGATTCTGTGGGGTGAGGTCATGGGGGCAAGGCTATCCGTCGTACGTGGGCGGCCTCACGCGAGTTACGCGCCGCACCGGGTACGTCCCTCGCGCGCGGGCATACTGGTCGCGCCCCCGCCCACCCCGAAGGGAACCGCGTGCTCGACCGTCCTCGACTCACCATGCTGAGCTGGGCCCTCCTCTGCTTCGCGGTCTTCGCCGCCCTCGCGTTCCTGGTCACGCACGAGTGGGGTCCGCTGACCACGCTCGACCACCGCGGCGATCCCGCGGAGCACTGGGCCACCGCCGAGGGCGGGCTGCGGGTCGTGCTGAAGTACGTCGAGCTCGCGTTCGCCACCTGGGGGATGACGGTCCTGACCGTGCTGCTCGCGGGCGGGCTGCTGCTCAAGAAGCACCGCCGCGCCGCGGTCTTCGTCGTGGTCGTCATGATCGCGACCTCGCTGATGACCACGCTGATCAAGCTCACGGTCGGCCGCGGCCGACCGCCGTGGCAAGACCAGACCGGCTTCCTGCACACCAACTCCTTCCCGTCCGGGCACGCCTCCTCGACCGCGGCCTACGCCCTGCTGTGCGTCGTGCTCGTGGTGATGTTCGTCCGCCGGGCCCGCACCCGCCGCACGCTCTACACGGTGCTGGCGGTGTGGGTGCTGATCGTCTGCGCCGACCGGGTGCTGCTCGGCCGGCACTACATCACCGACGTCACCGCCGGCGTGCTGCTCGGCGTCGGCATGGTGCTGCTCGGCCTCAGCATCTACAGCCCGCTGCCGCGCAGCCTGGCCGACACCGCCGAGCCGATGCCCGAGGCGCTGCCCAGCGAGCGCCGGCTCGCGGTGGTGCTGAACCCCTCCAAGGTCGAGGACGCCGGCCAGTTCCGCGCGATCGTGTCGGCGATGGCGCGCGAGGCCGGCTGGGCCGAGCCGAGCTGGCACCTGACCACGGTGGCGGACCCGGGTCGCGGGATGGCCGAGGCCGCCGCGGTCGCGGGGGCCGACCTGGTGATCGTGTGCGGGGGCGACGGCACCGTGCGCGAGGTCTGCGCGGAGCTCGCCGGCACCGGCATCCCGGTCGGGATCGTGCCCGCGGGCACCGGCAACCTGCTGGCCCGCAACCTCGGCATCCCGCTCTACCTCCGCGCCGCGATCGACGTGGCGCTGCACGGCCAGGACCGCGCGATCGACATGGTCGAGGTGGCCGGCGACGGCCTCGCGGACACCACCTTCCTGGTGATGGCCGGCATGGGGTTCGACGCCGCGATCATGGAGGGCGTCAACGAGGACCTGAAGAAGCGGGTCGGCTGGGTGGCCTACGTCTGGTCGGCGCTGAAGTCGTTGATGTTCCCCGCGGTCCGGGTCGAGGTCTCGGTCGACGGCGCCGAGTTCACCCGGCACCGGGCCCGGACCGTGGTCGTCGGCAACGTCGGCTTCCTCCAGGCCGGGCTGCCGCTGCTGCCGGACGCCGCGATCGACGACGGGCTGCTCGACGTCGTGATCCTGCACCCGCGCAACTTCCTCGCCTGGATCCCGCTGGCGTGGCGGGTGCTGCTCAAGCGCAAGCACACCGACGAGCTGGTGAACCGGATGACCGGCTCGAGCGTCGTCGTCCGCGCCGGCGTGGACACCCCGCGCCAGCTTGACGGCGACTCGGTCGGGGCCGGCCGCGAGCTGCGCATGCAGTGCCTCCAGGGCCGGCTGCTGGTGCGCGTCCCGCGCTGAGGCGGGCCGGCCGGTCCAGCCGCGGCCGGAGACGCGCGGGCGTCAAGGATCCGTCAAGGATCCGCCACGAGGGCACTTCCGACCCTGGGCCGGGGCGCCGCTGCGGGCAGGCTGGAACCATGACCGGTCCGGCGCTCCAGACGACCACGCTCCCGCGGCCGCGGGCGGGGCAGCAGCCGCCGGGCGGTCTCCGGGGCTGGCTGCTCACCGACATCACCGAGCACAGCGGCACCCGCCAGGGCCCCCACGGGGTCCCGACCGCGGAGCAGCCGCGGCACCCGTGGTGGCGGGTGATGTGCCTGACCGGCGTGGACTACTTCTCCACGCTCGGCTACCAGCCGGGGATCGCGGCGCTGGCGGCCGGGCTGCTGTCCCCGATGGCCACGCTGGTGCTGGTCGGCCTCACCCTGCTCGGGGCGCTCCCGGTCTACCGGCGGGTGGCCGCCGAGTCGCCGCACGGCGAGGGCTCGATCGCGATGCTCGAGCGGCTGCTGTCCTTCTGGAAGGGCAAGCTGTTCGTGCTGGTCCTGCTCGGCTTCGCCGCCACCGACTTCCTGATCACGATGACCCTGTCCGCGGCGGACGCGACCGCCCACCTGGTCGAGAACCCCCACGTCCAGGGCCTGCTCCAGGGGCACCAGGTCGCCCTCACCCTGGTGCTGCTCGGCGCGCTCGGCGCGGTGTTCCTCCGGGGCTTCACCGAGGCGATCGGCATCGCGGTGGTGCTCGTGGTCGTCTACCTGGCCCTCAACGCCGTCGTGGTCGCCGACGGGCTGTGGCTGGTGGCGTCCTCCCCGTCGGTGCTGGCCGACTGGCGCGCCGGCCTGACCCAGGCGCACGGCAACCCGCTCGCGATGGTCGGGGTGGCGCTGCTGGTCTTCCCGAAGCTGGCGCTGGGCATGTCCGGGTTCGAGACGGGCGTGGCGGTGATGCCGCAGGTCGAGGGCGACCCCGACGACACCGAGGGCCGGCCCACCGGCCGGATCCGCGGCACCCGCCGGCTGCTGACGACCGCGGCGCTGGTCATGAGCGTCTTCCTGGTGACCAGCAGCCTGGTCACCACGCTGCTGATCCCGGCCGCCCAGTTCGAGCCCGGGGGCAGCGCCAACGGCCGGGCCCTGGCGTACCTCGCCCACGAGCACCTGGGCAGCGCCTTCGGCACGGTCTACGACCTCTCGACGATCGCCATCCTGTGGTTCGCCGGCGCCTCGGCGATGGCCGGCATGCTCAACCTGATCCCGCGCTACCTGCCGCGCTACGGGATGGCGCCGGACTGGGCCCGGGCGGTCCGCCCGCTCACGCTGGTGCTGACCGCCACCGCGTTCCTCGTCACCTGGATCTTCCACGCCTCGGTCGACGCCCAGGGCGGCGCCTACGCCACCGGCGTCCTGGTGCTGATGACCTCGGCCGCCGTGGCGGTGACGCTGGCCTGCCGCCGCGCCGGGCAGCGAGGCCGGACGGTCGCGTTCGCGGTGATCTCGGCGGTGTTCGTCTACACCACGGTCGACAACGTGATCGAGCGTCCCGACGGTGTGAAGATCGGCGCCTGCTTCATCGCGGCGATCCTCGCGGTGTCCTTCTGGTCGCGGGTACGCCGGGCCTTCGAGCTGCGGACCGCCTCGGTGGAGCTCGACGCCACCGCCGAGCGGTTCCTGCGCGACTGTGCGCGCCGCAGCATCCGGCTGGTCGCGAACGAGCCCGATGCGGGGGGCGCCGAGGAGTACGTCCAGAAGACCCGGCAGGTGGTGGCCGACCACGACCTGCCGGACGAGGGGGACATCATCTTCGTCGAGGTCAAGGTCACCGATCCGTCGGAGTTCGAGACCACGCTGCGGGTGCACGGCGAGGTGCACCACGGCACCCGCCGCGTGCTGACGTTCGAGTCAGCGACGGTCCCCAACGCGCTGGCGTCGCTGCTGCTGGCCGTGCGCGACCGCACCGGCGTCAACCCGCACATCTACTTCGAGTGGACCGAGGGGAACCCGGTGACCCAGCTGCTGCGCTTCCTCTTCTTCGGCGTGGGCGAGGTGGCGCCGGTCACCCGCGAGGTGTTGCGCATCGCCGAGCCCGACCGGTCGCGGCGCCCGCATGTGCACGTGGGCTGAGGCGGCGACGACCACCGGCACGAGCACGGCGCAACCGACCACGACGAGCAGACGTGCCCGGTCGGCCGCTCCGAACGTGAGCTGTCCGCCGGTGTGCACCACGAAGCCGGTCAGGAACGCCCAGGCGGCGAGGCCGGTGAGGCCGGCGAGCCGCACCGGCAGCACCAGGCTGCCGGCCGTGGCGACCAGCGCCAGCACCACCAGTCCGGTCGGGACTCCGGCCCCGGCGCGAACGCACCCGGCCGCGGTCACGGCCACCGCGAGCTGGGCCAGTCCGCACCGCACCTCGGCGACGCCGAGCAGCGTGGGCCGCCGTCCCACCCGAGCGCCCGGGTCCGTCCTCATGTCCCCAGTCAACGGTCCGGGCGCGTGTCGCAGCAGGCCGCTTGATGGTTCCCTGACGTCAGGGAACCATCAAGGAGTCCACACCCTCCCGGATGCGGGCCCGCCCGGTGCCCCGGCTGGCAGGAGCGAGAGATGAGCGAGCGGCCGCAGCGCGACGGCAGCGTGCGCCACCACCGGGCGCCTCCCGGCGACACGTCCGGCGAGGCGTCCGGCGAGGCGGCGATCGGCGAGGCGGCGATCGGCGAGACGTCGACCGGCGAGACGTCGACCGGTGGCCCGCTCCCGCGCGGCCACGGCGACGAGCCAGCGCTCAGCGGCCGGCGCCGGCTGGTCGGCTGGGTCCTCGCGCTGGTGCTGCCGCTGCTGCTGACCGCCGGGCTGCGGGGGTTGGCCACCGGCCGGCTCCCCCTCGCCGTGCTGCTCTTCCTGGCCGCGGCCGTGCTCGCCGCCCTCGAGGGCGGGATGCTGCCCGCGCTGGCCAGCGCGATCCTCGGGTTCCTGCTGCTCAACTGGTACTTCACCCCACCGGTGGGCCGCTGGAACATCGCCGAGCCCACCGACCTCGTGACCCTGCTGGTGTACGTCGCCGTCGCGTCCGGGGTCGCCACGGTCGTGCACCGGGCGTCCCGAGGGGCCGCGGAGGCCGCCCGGGCCCGCGCCGAGGCGGCCACGCTGGCCTCGCTGTCCCACTCCGTGCTGACCGGGCAGGACACCGCCCAGGTCGTCGTGACCCGGCTGCGCGCGGCCTTCGACCAGGAGTCCGCGACCCTGCTCGGCCGCACCGGCGGCGACTGGCGGCCGCTGGCCAGCGCCGGCCCGGCGGTCGGCCGGCCCGAGGACGCGGACACCCGGGTGCCGGTCGACCCCGACCACGTGCTGGTGCTGCGCGGCCCGGCGCTGCGACCGGGCGACCAGCGGGTGCTCGAGGCGTTCGCGGTGCAGGCCGGGTTGGTGATGGAGTACCGCCGGCTGCGCGAGAGCGAGAGCCGCGCCGCCGCCCTGGAGCGAGCCGAGGCGACCAGCACGGCGCTGCTGCGCGGGGTCTCCCACGACCTGCGCACCCCCCTGGCCACCATCCGCGCCGCGCTCGACGGCCTGGCGGCCCCGGCCGTCGGCGACGCCGACCGCGGGGTGCTGATCGAGACGCTGGGCGCGGCCGTGGAGCGGCTGCAGGCGCTGATCGACAACCTGCTCGACCTGTCCCGGCTGCAGACCGGGCTGCTCCACCCGGTCCTGCGGCCGGTCAGCCTCGAGGAGGTGCTGCCGCCGGCGGTGGCCGACCAGCCACCCGGCAGTGTGGTGCTCGAGCTCGACGAGTCCACGCCGCTGGTCCTCACCGACCCCGGGCTCCTCGAACGGGTGGTCGCCAACCTGGTCACCAACGCGGTCCGGTTCGCGGACGGCACGCCGGTCCGGGTGGGCACGCGGGTGCAGCCCGACGAGATCACCGTGCAGGTGACCGACCGCGGCCCCGGCGTACCCCCCGAGGACCGGGACCGGATGTTCGAGCCGTTCCAGCGGCTCGACGACGGCGCGCCGGGCGGTCTCGGACTGGGCCTCGCCGTCGCCCGCGGCCTCGCCGGGGCCGTCGGCGGCAACCTTCGGGTCGAGGACACCCCCGGCGGCGGGCTGACCATGCTGCTCGACGTGCCCCGGCACCGCCCCGCGCCGCCCGGCGAGCCCCAGACGGAGGTCCGGTGAGTCCCCGCGTGCTCCTCGTGGATGACGAGCCGACGCTGGTGCGGGCGCTCGCGATCAGCCTGCGCGCGGAGGGCTGGGAGGTCGTCACGGCCGCCGACGGCCGCAGCGCCCTGGTCGCCGCCGCGGAGCGGAAGCCCGACGTCGTGGTCCTGGACCTGGGCCTGCCCGACATGGACGGCACCGCGGTGATCGCCGGGCTGCGGGAGTGGACGAGCGTGCCGATCGTGGTGCTCTCCGCGCGCCAGCACGGCGAGGACAAGGTGGAGGCGCTCGACCTCGGCGCCGACGACTACGTGACCAAGCCGTTCGGCACCAACGAGCTGCTGGCCCGGCTGCGCGCGGCGGTCCGCCGCAGCCAGGAGCCGGCGCCGACCAGCCCGGTGGTGGAGGTGGGCGACCTCCTGGTGGACCTCGCCCGCAAGCGGGTGACCCGCGCCGGCGCCGACGTCCGCCTGACGCCGACGGAGTGGGCGTTCCTGGAGCTGCTCGCGCGGAACCTGGGCCGGCTGGTGCCGCGGCAGCAGATCCTGCGGGAGGTGTGGGGCCCGGCGTACGAGCACGAGACGCACTACCTGCGGGTGTACGCCGCGCAGCTGCGGCGCAAGCTCGAGGACGACCCCTCCCACCCGCGGCACCTGGTGACCACGAGCGGGCTGGGCTACACGCTCGAGCCCTGAGCGGCCTCCTCGCTCGGCGGCCCGCCGTGGACCACGAAGTCCCGCTGCCGGATCAGCCCGAGGCAGAGCACGGCCGAGGCGAACGCGATCACCGCCGCGATCAGCCCGATGTGGTTGAGGGCGTCGACGAAGCTCGCCACCGCCGCGTCCGCGATCGTCTGCCGCGCCCCGGGCGGGGCCGCGCGGGTCACGGCGTCGACCTGGCCGCCGGTGACGGCGGCGGCGACCTGGGCGGTGTGGCCGGCGGCGGGCGTGCCGGCCAGGCGGTCGGCGACGCCGCTGGCCACCTGGTGGCTGAAGATCGAGCCCAGCGCGGCGATGCCGGTGGCGATCCCGACCTGCCGGAAGGTGGAGTTGACGCCGGAGGCCATGCCGGAGCGCTCGGGGGTGACCACGCCGACGGCGGTGGAGGCCAGCGGCACGTTGATCAGGCCGATGCCCAGGCCCGCGACCACCAGGCCCGGGATCAGGTGGGTCCAGCCGTCGGTGGGGGTGATCCCGATGAGCAGCAGCAGCCCGGCGCCGAGCACGGCGAAGCCGGGCGCGATCAGCCACTTCGTGGGGACGTGGCTGGTCAGCCGGCCGGCCGCGGTGGCGGCCACGAACGAGGCGGCGGAGAGGAACAGGAACCGCAGGCCGGCCTGGACGGCGGAGTAGCCGAGCACGTTCTGCACGTAGATGACCAGGTAGGTCAGCAGCGAGAAGATCGAGGCGGAGACGCCCAGGGCCGCCACCAGGCCACCGGTGAACGTCGGCTTGCGGAGCAGCCCGAGGTCGAACATCGGGCTCTTCTGGACCAGCTGGGTGACCAGGAACAGCACCAGCAGCACCGCCGAGCCGACCAGGCTCCACCGGACCGGGCCGGCGCCCAAGCCGTCCTCGCCGGCCCGGATCAGCCCGAGCACCAGCAGGCCGAGCCCGGAGCTGAACGTGAGGAAGCCGAGCCAGTCCGGCCGGCCGGCCCGCGGGTCCTTCGACTCCTCCACCCGCAGCAGCGCGACGGTGATCGCGACCACGCAGATCGGCAGGTTGACCCAGAAGATCCAGCGCCACGACAGCCCGCTGGTGAGCACGCCGCCGAGGACCGGGCCGATCGCCACGGCGACCCCGGTGGTGGCGCCGAACGCGCCGAACGCCACCCCGCGCTCCCGCCCGGTGAACGCGTTGGACAGCAGTGCCAGCGCGGTGGCGAACATCGCGGCGCCGCCGATGCCCTGCCCGGCGCGGGCGATCGAGAGGAAGTGGATCGTCGGCGCCAGGCCGCACAGGAACGACCCGACCGTGAACAGCACCGTGCCGATCACGAACACCCGGCGCCGGCCGAACAGGTCGGCGAGCGACCCCGCGGTCAGCAGCAGCGCGGCCAGGCTCAGCGCGTAGGCGTCGATCACCCACTGCAGGTCCGAGAGCGAGGCGTGCAGCTGCTGCTCGATGTCGGGCAGCGCGACGTTCACGATCGTGATGTCGAGCAGCAGCATGAAGACCCCGGTGCAGACCGCGACCAGCGTCCACCACCTGCGCTCCACGGCTCGCCCCTTCCCGTTCCGGTTCACGGTAGCCAGCCGGCGAAGCGCCTCCCAGCCGGACGCGACCGCTCAGCAGCGGCCGTAGGCGGCCGGGTCGGCCTGCAGGTCCAGGCAGACCTCGCCGAGGTCGTGCGCGTGCAGCACGGCGCCGTCCAGCGTCCACTCGAGGACCTGGAAGTGGTGCTCGCGGTCGAGGCCGATCCGGGTGAACAGCCGGCCCTCGGGGGTCAGCCAGCTGAGGTAGGCGTGCTCGCCGTCGGCGGTGAAGCCGCCGCCGAGGGGGTCGTCGTCCGCCGTGGCGCGGATCAGGGTGGCGCCCTGCCGGACGAAGACCGTCCAGGTGTCGGAGTCACCGCCCTCCTGGCTGATCACCAGCCCGGGCCCGTCGGACCCGTCGACCGGCTGGCGGAGCAGGGCCGGCGACCATCCGGCCGGCACCGCCGCCGCGACCGCGGACGTGCCGTCCTCGAGCACCAGCCGGACGTCACCGGCGCGGAGCTCGGGGCGGGCGCGGCCCCGCAGCTCGACGGTTCGGCCGTCGCCGACGCTCACCGGCTCGCCGATCCCGGCGCTCCCCTCGGCCGCCGGGAACAGCGCCGGGAGGTCCCGGTGCGGCCCGACCCGGGGACCGGGGTCCTCCCCGGCCGCGCACCGCCGCGGCGCGGGGTCGGTGCGCCGGTCCCGGCACCGCTTCCCCGCCGACGCGGGCGTCGGCCGGGCGGGGTCCGACAGCGTGATCGGGTCGGCGGCGGCCGGCGCGCCCGTCCCGGTGGCCGTCCCGGCGACCGTCCTGGTGGCCGTCCTGGTGGCCGGCCGCGGCGGGTGGGCGGCGCAGGCGGTCGGCAGCGCCAGCAGCGCGGCGGCGAGCACCCCGACCACCGTACGGGTGGCGGGTCCACGGCGGGGCCGCATCGGACTGGACCAGGGGGCCGGCCGGGAGATCATGCCGGTGGGACGCCCCCGGGGCCGGGCCGGTTGCCGCGGGTCCGGTTGCCGCGCGGCCGCTCCTACGGGCGGGCGCCCTCGATGGCCTCCTGCTCCTCCGGCGAGAGCTGCTGCTCGCAGCTCCAGGCGGTGATGCTCTTGGCATAGGTGCGGGAGTCGCTGCGCCCGTGGATCGAGGTCAGCACCACGCCGTGCCCGGCGTCGTCGAGCAGCGCGACCGACCACGACAGGTGGCCGCCCATGTCACCGAACGCGTCGTACCGCACGACCGCGAGGTGGCGCAGCGCGTCGCGGGCCTCGGCCCGGAGCGCCGCCACCTCCTGGCGCAGCCCGTAGACGTCCTCCGGCAGCGCGTCCGCGCCCGACCGGCGGCGGGTCGCCGTGAGCCGGCGCAGGGCCAGCACCGCGAGGACCAGGGCGGCGACGGCGACGAGCAGGGCGAGGATGGCGACGGTGAGCACGGGCGAAGCCTAGAGAGCCGAACGCGTCGTACGGCGGTGCCTCGCCCGTCGACCCGGTCCCGACCTGGCGGGCGCGGGGAGCCCTCCGGCGGCGACCCGGAGCCCGCCCTGTGGTCGGCCCGCCGGCCGGCGGCGGCACGCGTGCGAGCATGGGCCCGTGACCGAGGCCAGCTGGAAGCGGATCGCCTACCAGGGCGAGCCGGGCGCCAACTCCCATCTCGTGTGCCGGGAGCACTACCCGGACCTCGAGGCGCTGCCGTGCGCGTCGTTCGAGGACGTCTTCGCCGCCGTCGAGGCCGGCGAGGCGGACCTGGCGATGATCCCGATCGACAACTCCATCGCCGGCCGGGTCGCCGACATCCACCACTTCCTGCCCGCCTCGAACCTGCACATCATCGCCGAGCAGTTCCTGCGGATCCGGTTCAACCTGCTCGGGGTGCGGGGCAGCACCCTCGACGGCATCCGCACCGTGCACAGCCACGTGCACGCCCTCGGGCAGTGCCGCAAGGTGATCCGCGAGCACGGCCTGACCCCGGTGATCGCCGGCGACACCGCGGGGGCCGCCCGCGAGGTGGCCGAGGCGGGCGATCCCACCCAGGCCGCGATCTCCCCGCCGCTGGCGGCGGAGATCTACGGCCTCGACGTGCTCGCCGAGGACGTCGAGGACGAGGAGCACAACACCACCCGGTTCGTGGTGCTCTCCCGGGACCCGCTCGAGGCGGCCGCCGGGAACGGGCCGGTGGTCACCAGCTTCATCTTCAACGTCCGCAACCTGCCGGCCGCCCTCTACAAGGCGCTCGGCGGCTTCGCGACCAACGGCGTGAACATGACCAAGCTCGAGAGCTACATGGTCGACGGCCAGTTCACCGCCACCCAGTTCCTCGCCGAGGTCGACGGGCACCCCGAGGACCTGCCGGTGCAGCGGGCGCTGGAGGAGCTGGCGTTCTTCACCACCGACGTGAAGATCCTCGGCGTCTACCCCGCCTCGCCGTTCCGGCGGGACTGAGCCGCCCCGAGCGCCCCGGTGGGTCCCCCCGGTAGGTTCCTCTGCGTGGACACGCCCGACCGAACCGACCGCCGGGAGGCCGACCCGCGGGTCGCCGACCTCGGCTTCGCACGCGTGGACGTCGACCGGGCGGCCCGCACCGGGGACCCTGAGGTGGTCTACGGCGCCGGGAAGACCCCCGACCAGGTCGTGACCATCCTGCGGACCCTGCACGAGCGGCACCCGGACCGGGCCGTGCTCGCCACCCGGGTCTCGGAGGAGGCGCTGGTCGCGGTCGCCGGCGCGCTGCCCGACGCCGAGATCGACCCCGTCGCCCGCGCGGTGACCCTCGGCCCGCTCCCGACCGGGCGCGGCACCGTCGCCGTGGTCGCCGCCGGCACCTCCGACGCGCCGGTCGCGGCCGAGGCGGCGCTGACCATCCGCGTGCACGGCGCCGGCGTGGACCGCGTCGACGACGTCGGCGTGGCCGGGCTGCACCGGCTGCTCGCGGTGCAGGAGCGGCTCGCCGCGGCCGACTGCCTGGTGGTGGTCGCCGGCATGGAGGGGGCGCTCCCCTCGGTCGTCGGCGGCCTGACCGGCGTGCCGCTGGTGGCCGTCCCGACCTCGGTCGGGTACGGCGCCTCGCTGGGCGGCATCGCCGCCCTGCTGGGGATGCTGAACTCCTGCGCGCCCGGCATCACCGTGGTCAACATCGACAACGGGTACGGCGCGGGCGTGCACGCCGCCCGGGTGGCCCGGAACGCCGCGCCCCGGTCGGGCGAGCCCGGATGACCCCCGGCCCCACCACGGCCTGGGTCGACGCCTCCGCCGGCGCGAGCGGCGACATGCTGCTGGGCGCGCTGCTGGGCGCCGGCGTGCCGGTCGAGGTGCTGCAGGCCGCCGTCGACGCGATCGCCCCCGAGCCGGTCGCGCTCGCCGTGGAGCGGGTCTCGCGCAACGGGTTCGCCGCCACCCGCTGCCACGTCGAGGTCGCGGACTCCGTCACGCACCGCACCTGGCGCGACGTGCGCGCCCTGCTCGCCGGCGCCGACCTCGCCGGACCGGTGCGCGACCTGGCGCTGCGCACGTTCGAGCGGCTCGCCGCGGCCGAGGGCGCCGTGCACGGCCACGACCCCGACGAGGTGCACTTCCACGAGGTGGGCGCGCTGGACGCGATCGCCGACGTGGTGGGCGCCTGCGCGGGGTTCGTGCACCTGGCGGCGGACCGGGTCGTGGTCTCGCCGGTGGCGGTCGGGTCCGGCACGATCCGCAGCGCGCACGGCTCGCTGCCGGTGCCGCCGCCCGCGGTCGCGGAGCTGCTGCGCGGCGTCCCGTCGTACGCCGGCCCGCCCTCGGCCCCCGCGATGGAGCTGTGCACCCCCACCGGCGCGGCCGTGCTCACCACCGTGGCCACCGGCTGGGGCCCGCAGCCGCCGATGACCACCCGGGCGATCGGCGTCGGGGCCGGCGGCCGCGACCCCGAGGGCCACGCCAACGTGGTGCGGCTCCTGCTCGGGGAGGGCGCGCCCGGGCCCGCGGAGGCGACCGCCGCGCCGCTGCTGGTGGAGACCAACGTCGACGACCTGGACCCGCGGGTCTGGCCGGCGGTGATCGCCGCGCTGCTCGAGGCCGGCGCCTCCGACGCGTGGCTGACCCCGATCCTGATGAAGAAGGGGCGGCCGGCGCACACCCTCAGCGTGCTCGTCGCCGCCGACCGCGCCCCCGGCGTACGCGCCGAGATCTTCCGGCAGACCACCACCATCGGGCTGCGCGAGCAGCCGCTCGGCAAGCACGCGCTGGACCGTGAGATGGTGTCGGTCGACGTCGGCGGCCACCGGATCGCGGTGAAGCTGGCCCGCCACGAGGGCGTGCTGGTCAACGCCCAGCCGGAGTACGACGACGTCGCCCGCGCCGCCTCGGCGCTGGGGCGCCCGGTGGTCGACGTGCTCGCCGACGCCGCCGCCGCCAGCCGCGCCCTCATCCCCCAGGAGCCCTGAACCCGCCGATGGACCTCGCCGTCATCGCCCTGACCTTCGCCGCCATCTTCGTGGTCGAGCTGCCCGACAAGACCTTCGTCGCGACGCTCGTGCTGGCGACCAAGTACCGCCCGCTGCTGGTCTGGATCGGGGTCGGCTCGGCGTTCCTGGTGCAGACGCTGGTCGCCGTGCTGCTCGGCCACGCGGTGACCTACCTGCCCGAGCAGGTCGTCCGCGCGGTCGCCGGCGCGATCTTCCTGGTCGGCGCGGTGCTGCTGTTCCGCGAGGGACGCAGCCACCACCAGGCCAGCGAGGACGAGGAGGAGTACGCCGCGAAGGCGACCGCCGCGACCGGCTGGAAGGCCGTGCTGACCTGCTTCCTGATCCTGTTCGCGGCCGAGTGGGGCGACCTGTCGCAGCTGCTGACGATCTCGCTGGTCGCCAAGTACGACGACCCGGTCAGCGTGTTCGTCGGGGCGCTCGGGGCGCTGCTGGTGGTCAGCGGGCTGGCCGCCGTCTCCGGGCGCGCGCTGCTGCGGTTCATCTCGCTGCACGTGCTGCACTACGTCGGCGCGGCGGTCTGCCTGCTGCTGGCCGCGCTCACGGCGTACGAGCTGCTCGCCTGACCGCCACCCGACCCCGGGGGGGCGGGCCGCTTGCCGTTCAATTGCTCGAGAACCCGGGGGGCTACTCACGAGTAACCCGCAAATCTCCGAGCAATTGTTCCGGAGGGCCGGGCGAGGAGCGGGCCCGGAGCCAGCGGGACTCCTGACCCCTCGGCGCCGGACCGGGCGCTACTAGAGTGGCGCCCATGAATCAGCCCCCGAGCGCCCACGGCGCCGACAGCGAGGTCGGCACCCTCCAGACGGTCATGTTGCACCGGCCGGGCAACGAGCTGAAGCGGCTGACCCCGCGCAACAACGACCGGCTGCTCTTCGACGGCATCCCGTGGGTGGCGCGCGCGCAGGACGAGCACGACGCGTTCGCGCAGGCGCTGCGCGACCGCGGCGTCGAGGTGCTCTACCTGACCGAGCTGATCACCGAGACGCTCGAGAGCGAGGCCGCCCGCAACCACGCGATCACCACCGCGCTGGCCGGGCTGCACCTCGGGGACACGATGCGCGGCTACCTGGCCCGGTTCCTGCGCGACGCCTCCCCGGCGGCGCTGACCGGCTACCTGACCGCGGGCATCCGCAACGACGAGGTGCGCGGCGGCTTCGGGCTGGTCACCTCGCTGCTGGCCAGCGACGACTTCCTCATCGACCCGCTGCCGAACCTGCTGTTCACCCGCGACTCCAGCGTCTGGGTGCGCGACCGGGTGGCGGTCACCTCGCTGGCGATGCCGGCCCGCCGGCGCGAGACCCAGCTGACCGAGCTGATCTACACCGAGCACCCGCGCTTCCGCGGCACCCGCAAGATCCACGGCTGGCACCACGAGCACGTCGAGGGTGGCGACGTGCTGCTGCTCGCGCCCGGCGTGATCGCGGTCGGTGTCGGCGAGCGCACCACCCCGGCCGGCGTCGAGCGGCTGGCCCGCCAGGTCTTCCACGCGGGGCTCGCGCACACGGTGCTCGCCGTACCCATCGCCCAGGAGCGCGCGACCATGCACCTCGACACGGTCTGCACGATGGTCGACGTCGACAAGATCGTGATGTACCCCAACGTCGCCGACTCCCTGCAGGCCCACGCGGTCACCACCCGCGACGGGTCGGCCGGCGAGGGCGACCTGGTGCTCGAGGTCGCCCCCGCCGAGCCGTTCCTGGTCGCCGCGGCGAAGGCGATGGAGATCGACACGCTGCACCAGATCGACACCGGCCTGGACCCGGTCACCGCCGAGCGCGAGCAGTGGGACGACGGCAACAACACCCTCGCGCTCGCGCCCCGGGTGGCGGTCGCCTACGAGCGCAACCTCGAGACCAACGCGCGACTCGAGGAGGCCGGCATCGAGGTCGTCCGGATCGCCGGCTCCGAGCTCGGCTCCGGGCGCGGCGGGCCGCGCTGCATGAGCTGCCCGGTCACGCGGGCGCCGCTGCCGGTCGGCTGAGCCGGCGCCGGTGAGTCCCCGGGGCAGCGAGTCCCCGCGGCAGCGGTGAGTCACCGCTCGGGCGGGCGGTCTGCGGCGGGCCGGTCAGCGCGGGGTGGGCAGCACCACGTCGCCGCTGACCTCGTCGGCGGTGCGCTCGCACGCGCCCGTGTCCGCCCGGCAGCGGACCAGCGCGACCGGCCCCGCCGGCCCACCGGCCGCCCCGGAGCCGTCGGACGGGTCGCGGGCCTGCAGCACCACGCTCGTGGGTGACTCCCAGCCGACGAGCGCGAAGGTCCGGTCCTCCGGCAGCAGCAGCCGCGTCGGCCGGCCGTCGAGGTGGTCGACCCACACGTCGGTCATCGGGGACTTCGGCGCGCTGCCGCCGTCGTCCTGCCCCGGATAGGCGTACGCCGTCCCGTCGGTGTTCCACGTCCCCAGCTGATCCGCCGGCACGGTGCCGACGCGCCGCACCGCCCCCGACCGGTCGACCGCGGCGTAGACGCCCGCCAGCGCGCCGAACGGGTCGCCCGACCGGGCCTGCCACTGCACGCCGCCGGGCCACCCGGCCTGCTCCAGCTGCCGGCCGCGCAGGCCGGTGAGCGAGAGGTCGTCGCCGCCCGGCGTCCACACGTGGGCACCCTCGCCGAGGATCTCGTAGGCGACCCGGCCGTCGGTATCCACGCCCAGCACGACGAGCTCGCCGCCCTGGTCGCAGCAGACCGGGTGCACGGTGACCTCCTCGGCCCCGCGCACGGCGCCCGAGGCGACGTCGTAGGCCACCAGGCGGCGGCCCGTCGCGCCGGTCGCCATCGCCCAGACCACGCTCCGCCCGTCGGCGGAGACCACCGGCTGCACGGGCCGGTCGGAGTCGACCAGCGGCACGAGCCGGTCCCCAGCCACCACGAACCAGCGCGCCCCGCGGTCGGGGCCGCTGGCGCCGACCACCGTCGTACCGCCGGAGGAGACCAGCGCGCGGTAGGGCGTTGCGATCTCCCGCCCGCCGACGTGCAGCACTCCCGCCCGCCACCACGGCACGCCGCTCGCGGCGCCGGCGGGCAGGTCCTCCAGCGACGCCGGCCGTTCCGGCGGACGCGGGGTGGGAGCGGCGGGCTCGGGTGCGGCGCCGGTGAGCCGCGGCACCGTGGCCACCGCGACCAGGGCCACCACAGCCGCCGCGGCGACGGCAGCGCCGCGGATCGAACGCCGCCGCACCTGCTCGCGACGGCCGAGCAGCTCCAGGGTCGCGATCTGGACGTCCCGGCGCGGTGCCCGGTCGGCGGCCCGCGCGAGATCGCTCCGCAGCTGCTCCTCGATGCTCATTCCTGCTCCTCCATCCGAGCGCGCAACACACGCAGGGCCGCCGAGGCGGTCGACTTCACCGTGCCGGGCGCGCAGCCCAGCGCGTCGGCGATCTCCTTCTCACTGAGACCCTCGTAGTAGCGCAGCACGATCACCGCCCGCTGCCGCGGCGGCAGCGCCACGACCAGCGGCCAGGTGTCGATCCGGTCGAGGGGGTCGGGGTCGCTGCGCCCGGCCTCGGGGACCGAACCCATGGGCCGCTCCCGGCGCCACCGGGCCGGCTTGCGGGCGGAGATCAGGGCGTTGACCATGACCCGACGCGCGTAGGCCTCGACCGAGTCCGCCGCCGAGGCCCGGCTCCACGCGACGTACAGCTTCACCAGGGTGGTCTGCAGCAGGTCGTCGGCGTCGGCGGCATTGCCGACCAGCAGGTACGCCGAGCGGTGCAGCGCATCGGCGCGAGCAGCGACGAACTCCTCGTAGCTCGCCACCAGGTGCAGCGGCCTGGTGGTCGTCTCCCCGTTCACATCTCCCCTGACTCCGCGGACCGCACTCAGGTTCAGTCACGGATCACATCGGGCCACGCTGGACACGCCCGGGCGGGTCCGCGAGGATCCCCACGGGAGGGATCGACCCCGAAAGGCGTGCTCATGGCTGTCTCGTTCTTCGACTCGTTCAGCCCGCAGGAGGTTGCCCGCATCTGTGCGGCGGGCACCGCGGTGAAGGTGCCGGCGGGCTGGTCGCCGATCTGGGAGAAGACCCCGGCCGACAAGGCCTACATCCTCCTCCAGGGCACGGTCTCGGTCCGCCGCAAGGGCGAGGAGATCGCCCAGCTCGGCCCCGGCGAGATCATGGGCGAGGCCGCGATCGTGAACCACTCGCTGCGCACCGCCTCGATCGTCGCGCTCACCCCGCTGGAGCTGGTGCACTTCACCGATCAGGCCGTACGGCGCCTCTGCGACGAGATGCCGGCGTTCGCCGAGGCGCTGCGCACGGCCGCCGACGAGCGGCTCAACCCGACCCGGTGAACCCGCCGCGGTGAGTGCGGTGAATCCCCGGGCGGCCGAGGGGGACGGCCGGTTCGGCGACGTTCCGAGCGACGTTTACGGCCGCGGGGCGAGCGACGGGCCCGGCGGCGCGGATCAGCCCGTCGAGCTGCCCGACCTCGCCGACGCGCTGGTGGTCGTGGAGGACTTCCTGCTCGGCGATCAGCCCAGTCTGACCCGGCTGCAGGTTGCCGAGCGCGCGGGGGTATCGCTGGCGGTGGCCGAGCAGATGTGGCGGCTGCTGGGCTTCCCCAACCAGGACGACGACAGCGTCGCGTTCACGCCGGCCGACGTCGAGGCGCTGCGGCTCGCGCAGGACCTGACGGAGCTGGGCATCCTCGGTCCCGACTCGCAGGCCGCGCTGGTGCGCACCTGGGGGCGCAGCTTCGCTCGGCTCGCCGAGTGGCAGACCAGTCTGCTCGCCGACGTGGCGGTCGAGGGGCCGGACCCGCAGCAGCGGCTCACCGAGCTCGCCGGCTCGGTGCTGCCCCGCGTGGAGAAGCTCCAGAGCTACGTGTGGCGCCGCCACCTGGCCAGTGCGACCAGCCGGATGCTCACCGTCGACTCCACCGGCTCCTCGGTCACCCAGCAGGCGGTCTGCTTCGTCGACATCGTCGGCTACACCTCGCAGAGCAAGAACCTCACCGAGCGCGAGCTGGTCGACTGGCTCGAGCCCTTCGAGGACGCGGCGACCGGGCTGGTCGTCGACCACGGCGGCCGGATCATCAAGACCATCGGCGACGAGGTGCTGTTCGTCGCCGATGACGCCGCCGCGGCCGCCGACGTCGCGCTGGCGATGACCGCGCGGGGAGCCGATCCGGAGGACCGGCTGCCGCAGGTGCGCGCCGGCCTCGCCTACGGCGAGGTCGTGAGCCGGCTCGGCGACGTCTTCGGGCCCACCGTCAACGTCGCGGCCCGGCTGACCTCCGTGGCCCGGCCCGGCACGGTGCTCGTCGACCGAGGCGCCTACGAGGCGCTCTCGGGCCGGGTCGGGGACGACGAGTCGGCCGGGCCCGACGACGAGGGCGCGGACTCGGCGTACTCCTTCCGGCGGACGCGGCGCACCCCGGTCAAGGGCTACTCCCGGCTCCAGCCCTGGGTGTTGCGCCGCCGCTGACCCGATCGACGAAACGGTGGCTGAGCCACCGCGCGGATCTGGCGCGTGGAGTCGTGGAGCCTCCTACCGGCACGCCGTGGACCCGGTTCCGGGGCTCCGCCCGAGCCTCGGGAAACGCAACGAGCCCCGATCCGGCTCCTGAGGAGTCCGATCGGGGCTCGGGGGCGGCGCCGGCGGGTTTCCCGCACCATTTCCGCCGTAGAAAATTGAAGCGCCCGGCCGTTGTCGACGGGGGACACAACAACGACCGGGCGAGTGAAATCTACGGGACGGGGAGTGGTCACACAATCCCCGAGGTCGATTTTCTGGGTGATCTCGGACAAGTTGGGGATATCAGCGGATCGTGACCTGCCGGTTCGCCAGGCCGTTGCGGGCCGCGCGCTGCTCTGAGGTGAGCGGGCTCTCATCGGCGAGCGCCTCGGCGAGGTCGGCGGCGAACCGCTCCGCCGGCTCCTCCAGCGCCTCCGGGCCGGTGCCGACCGGGAGGTCCCAGACCGGGGCCAGCAGCCCGTGGGCCCGGAACATGCCGACGAACCGCGAGCCGGGCGCCAGGTCGTCCCGCCCGGCCGCGTGCAGGCGGGCCAGGGCGTCGAGCAGCCGGTCCTCCGGCTGCGGCATCACCCAGCGCAAGTGCTCCTTGGTGCCGACGTGGGTCCAGTACGCCGCCTCCACGGTGGTCAGCCGGGCGGTCGGGTTGGCGGCCTCGTTGGCCTGCTCAAGTGCGGCGGCCATGCCGGAGGTGTCCTCGACGTCGGCGATCCAGTAGTCGAAGCCGTCGTGGACGGTGACGTCGAGCCGCTCGTCGGTGATCAGGTCCTGCAGGCGCGGGCCCTCGCCGGGCGGGTCGGTGAGCCCGATGATGCCGGGCTCGTCGGTGGCCAGCGCCTTCTGCAGCACCGCGCCGAGGTCGCGGGCGGGGTCGCCGAAGTTGTGCTGGACCTGCATCCCCAGCCAGATCTGCCCGCTGTCGCGGACCATCGCGGGGGCGGCCATCGGCAGCAGCGAGCACAGCTGCACGCTGCGGCCCTGCCGGTCCGGCTCGGCCAGGGTCAGCGGCGCAGTCGCGGCCGGCACCAGCTCGCGCAGCGCGACCACGTCGCACTCCGAGGGCATCCCCTCGAACGGGCGGCCCACGAAGACCGAGGCCACGCCGCCGGCGGCGCCGTGACAGGCCTTGTAGCGCTTGCCCGAGCCGCAGGGGCACGGCTGCCGGGGACCCACCGCCCCCTCGACGGGCTGGGACTCACGGGCCTTGGTGCGGGAACGCTTCGCCATGGGCGCGAACCTATACGCCGAGCAGCTCCAGCATGTACGCCGGGCGGTCGGTGATGACCGCGCGCACCCCGAGCCGCCGGCACAGCTCGAGCTCGTCGGGACTGTTGACCGTCCAGACGTGCATCTCGTGGCCGGCCCGGATGATGCGCGGGCCGAGCCGGGGATGGTCCTGCAGCTCCCGGACCCCGGGGCCGACGATCCAGTCCGGGCCGATCCGGTTCTTCAGCATCGGCCAGTACTGCGCGCGCTCGAGCAGCTGCACCAGCCGCACCCCCGGGGCCAGCCGCTCGATGCGCTGCAGGGCGGTCCAGGAGAAGCTCATCACCCGCACCGGCGAGCCGGGGGCGTCCCAGCCGAAGTCCCGCAGCAGGTCGACGACGCGCCGCTCCACGAGCCCGGCGTACCTCGTGGGGTGCTTGGTCTCGATCGCCACCTCGACCGGCCGGGGGTAGTCGGCCACGGTCTCCAGCAGCTTGCGCAGCGTGAGCACCCGGCCGAGGTCCTCGTCGCGCTCGGGCGCCTCGTCGTCGAGGTCGGCCCAGGGGTTCTTCCACGCGGCGAAGTCGAGCGCGTCCATGTCGGCGAGCTCCATCGTGGACACGATGCGCCGGTTGGCGGCGGTGCGGCGCAGGTTGCGGTCGTGGACGCAGACCAGGTGGCCGTCGGCGGTCAGCCGGACGTCGCACTCCAGCGCCTCCGCACCGTCGTCGAGGGCCGCGAGGTAGGCGCCGAGGGTGTGCTCGGCGTTCTCGTGGCTGGCCCCCCGGTGGGCGACGACCTGCGGCCTCATGGCGGACATTCTGGTCGCGGTCCGAGCGGTTGCGGGTGGCGGGGTCCGTGTGGCGGAGGGTACGTCGGGACTCGGTGGGCCGCCCGACCCGGCGCGGGACGACGGCGCGGGTCGCCTGCCCGGGCCGTCGGCGTCAGCGGGGGCGGTGCTCCACGAGCCCGACCAGGTTGCCCTCGGAGTCGCGCACGAACGCCATCCACTCCGCGGTCCCCGCTGGGCCCAGGGTGTCGTCCTCGTGCTCGAAGATCACGTGCGGCTCCGTCTCGATCTGCACCCCGCGAGCCCGGAGCCTTGCGACGGTGGCCTCGACGTCAGCCACCCCGAGATAGTGCAGCGCGCTGGGGGCGGCCCGGTCCAGCAGCAGCCGCACCCCGCCGAGGTCGAAGAAGACCAGGCCGGGCGGGTCGAAGCTCGCCAGCGGGGCGACGCCGAGGAGGTCGGCGTAGAACGCGGTGGCCCGCTCGAGGTCGTCGGCGCGCTGGGCGATCTGCACGAGGTCCACGACGGGCTCCCTTCGTTGGTGATCCTGAGTGTTAGGGATGCTAGAGGCCGTCGTCGCCGCCGGCCCGGCGCTGCGTGAGCTGGCCGAGGACCGGGTAGCGGCCGTCGGTTAGGCGTGCGCGAGCAGGTAGCGGCCGAAGTGCGGCACGGTGAACGCGATCCGGCCCCGCTCGCCGGAGTAGATCAGCCCCTTCTTCAGCAGCGCGTCGCGCGCCGGCGAGAGCGACTGCGGCCGCTTGCCCAGCAGCCCCGCGACCTCGGCGGTGGGGACGCTCTGGATGTCGTCGAGCTCCTCGGTCCCCCGTTCGGCGATCGCGACCGCGGCGTCGGCCATCGCCCGCAGGTACTCCCGCTCCCCCGGCGTGGCCCGCTCGTAGCGGCTGCCGAAGAAGCCGACCGCGAGCTCCCGCTCCGCCTCCGGGGCGGCCACCGCGACGTCGTCCGCCCCGATCGGCGAGGACGGCGCGAGGTCCCACACGACCTTGCCGTAGGCCTGGATGAAGTACGGGTAGCCGCCGGTCGCGGCGTACATCGCGGCCAGCGCGTCCTCGGTGTACGCCGCCTCCTCGTCCTCGGCCGGCGCGCTCAGCGCCCGGTCGGCGGCCTCGCGGGCGAGCCGGTCGATGCGCTGGTAGCGGAACAGCCGTTCGGAGTAGGACTTGCTCGCCGAGAGCACCGCGGGCAGGTGCGGCAGGCCGGCGCCGACCACGATCACCGGCAACCCGGACTGGCTGATCTCGTGGCAGGCCGCGCACAGCGCCGAGACGTCGTCCGGCCCGAGGTCCTGCATCTCGTCGATGAAGACCGCGATCCCCTTGCCGACGTCGCCGGCCAGCCCCCCGACCTCGGTGAACAGCTCGACGAGGTCGATCTCGATGTCGCCGGAGTCCGCGCGCCCCTTCACCGCGGGCACGTCGATGCCGGGGCTCCACTGGTCGCGCAGCTTCGCCTGGGCCCCGGCGTCGCGCTGCGCGAAGGACTTGATCACGCCCAGCACGTGGTCGACGTCGTCGGGCTGGGGGTGCCCGAGTTCGCGCACCGCCTGGTGCAGCGCGCTGGACAGCGGCCGCCGCAGCCCCTGGTCGGGGCGGGCCTCGAGCTTGCCGGTGCCCCACCGCCGGCGGACCGCCGAGGACCGCAGCGCGTTGAGCAGCACGGTCTTGCCGACCCCGCGCAGCCCGGTCAGCACCAGGCTGCGCTCGGGCCGCCCGCGGGCGACCCGCTCCAGCACGATGTCGAAGGCCGCGAGCTGCTCGTCACGACCGGCCAGCTCGGGCGGGCGCTGGCCGGCGCCGGGCGCGTAGGGGTTCCGGATCGGGTCCACGCGAGGACCGTATCGGCGTCTCTAGCGATCGCCGTAGATTTCGCAAGCGTGGCGTAGAGGTAGCAGCCGACGGGATAGTCCGTGACGATCGGGCCCCTCGGCGGCCCTCCTGAGGGCCCGAACGTCACGGACTACCCGCCACGGGGGTCGGCTCAGGCACCGCGGCGGGCGCGCACCGGCTGGGTCACCGCCACGTCGTACGCCCGGTCCAGCCCGGCCCGCAGCATCGCGATCAGCTCCGGCACCTCGTCGACCTCGAGCCGGAACGAGCCGGCGCAGGCGTTGTCCCGCCACAGCGACAGCACGACCAGGCCCGCCTCGTGGTGCCACGAGACGCGCAGCGCGCGGTCGGCTCCGCGGGCGTCGAGGAAGATCGAGCCCGCCTCCGGCAGCGGACGGGTGATGGTCACCGTCACATCATGCTCCGTGGGGCCCATGACCACCAGCGGTTCGTGAGGACCGGCCCCGGCGGCCCGACCCGCGCCTAGACTGGCCGGCGTGCCCGAGCTGCCCGAGGTGGAAGCGCTGGCCCTCGACCTACGGGGCCGGCTGCGGGACCACGCGATCGCGCAGGTCCAGCTGGCCGCGTTCAGCGCGCTGAAGACCTTCGACCCGCCGATCTCGGCGCTCGAGGGCACGCTGGTCGACGACGTCACCCGGCACGGGAAGTTCCTCGACATCGACGCCTCCGGCCTGCACCTGGTGCTGCACCTGGCCCGGGCCGGCTGGGTGCGCTGGCGCGACGAGCTGCCGACCACCCCGCCGCGGCCCAGCAACAAGTCCCCGCTGGCGGCGCGGGTGGTGCTCGAGGACCGGTCCGGGCTGGACATCACCGAGGCCGGCACCCGCAAGAGCCTGGCCATGTACGTCGTGCGCGACCCCCTCGACGTGCCCGGCATCGCCACCCTCGGGCCGGACCCGCTCACCGACGACTTCACCCTCGAGATGCTGCGCGAGATCCTCCAGCGCGAGGGCCGCAAGCAGATCAAGGGCGTGCTGCGACACCAGGGCACCATCGCGGGGATCGGCAACGCCTACTCCGACGAGCTGCTGCACGCAGCCCGGATGTCGCCGTTCAAGCCCGCGAACAGCCTCGACGAGACCGAGCTGCAGACGTTGTACGCCGCGATCCGCGACGTGCTCGGGGCCGCGGTGGACCGCTCCCGCGGCCTCGCGGCCAGCGAGCTCAAGGGCGAGAAGAAGTCCCACCTCGCCGTGCACGGCCGCACCGGCCAGCCCTGTCCGGTCTGCGGGGACACGGTCCGCGAGGTGTCGTTCGCGGACTCCAGCCTGCAGTACTGCCCCACCTGTCAGACCGGCGGCAAGCCGCTCGCCGACCGCCGCCTGTCCCGGCTGCTGAAGTAGCCGCTCAGGCCGTCGGGGTCCCGGACGCCGGCCGGACCTGCACGGTGCTCGCCACCAGCTTCGGCACGCCGGTGCGGAGACGGGCGGCGGCCTCGACCGCCACCTCGTCGGCCTCCCGCAGCGACAGGTCGGACGCCACCGCGATGGTCGCCTCCGCCCGCACCCGGTGGCCGACCCAGCGCAGCCGCAGGTCGGGCACCGCCACCACCCCCGGGGTCCCGGCGAGGACGTCCTCGGCCCGGTCGGCCAGCTCCGGCTCGACCGCGTCCATCAACCGGCGGTAGATGTCGCGCGCGGCGCCGCGCAGCACCGCCACGATCGCGACCGTGATCAGGACGCCGACCAACGGGTCCGCCCAGTCCCACCCGGCCAGCGCACCGAGCGCGCCGAGCACCACCGCGAGCGAGGTGAACCCGTCGGTGCGCGCGTGCACGCCGTCGGCCTCGAGGGCGGCCGAGCCGATCTTCCGGCCGACGCGGATGCGGTAGGCCGCCACTGCCTCGTTGCCCGCGAACCCCACCAGTCCGGCCACCATCACCACCCAGGGGTCGGCCAGCGGCTGGGGGTCGGCCAGCCGGCGCAGGGACTCCCAGCCGGCCAACACGGCCGAGAGCGCGATCATCGCGACGATGAACACCCCGGCCAGGTCCTCGGCTCGCCCGTAGCCGTAGGTGTAGCGGCGGTTCGCGGACCGGCCGGCGAGCACGAAGGCGACCCAGAGGGGTACGGCGGTCAGCGCGTCCGCGACGTTGTGGATCGTGTCCGCGAGCAGCGCGACGGACCCGGTGAGCCCGAACAGCACCGCCTGCAGGATCGCCGTGACTCCGAGCACCACCAGGCTGGTCCGGACCGCGCGGATCCCCTCGGCGCTGCCCTCCAGCGCGTCGTCGACCGCGTCGGCGCTGTCGTGGCTGTGCCCGCCGAAGAGCTCCCGGAGGTGACCGAGCAGTCCGTGCCCGTGCTGATGTCCGTGCTCATGTCCGTGGCCCCCGCCCTCGTCGTGGGCATGGACGTGGTCGTGTTCGTGGTCGTGGTGGGGGTCGCTCCGAAGCACGCACCGCATTCAACACATGCAGATGTGTTCATGCAACTACACTGGTCGGCATGGGGCACAGCCGAGACGACGTACCGAGGCGTCTCGACGCGGCGGTCGCCCGGCAGGTCGCGACCACGCTGCAGGCGCTGGCCACCCCGAGCCGGGTGCTGATCCTCTCGACGCTGCGGGGTGGTCCCTGCACCGTCCGGGAGATCACCGAGGCCGTGGGCATGGCCCAGCCCGCGGTGTCGCACCAGCTGCGGCTGCTGCGCAACCTCGGGCTGGTCGTCGGCGACCGCCACGGACGCCACGTCGTCTACCAGCTGCACGACGACCACGTCGCGGAGCTCATCGACCAGGCGGTCCACCACGCCGAGCACGTGAGACTCGGGTCCGTGGACCGCTCCCGCGTCGGGGGCCCACCGCCGGTGCCCTGAGCCCGGATCGACCTCGCAGACACCCCGGGGAGCCGGGGAGAGCCAGGAGAGAAACATGCACCAGATCCCGACCGTCAGCGTCGACGGCGTCCCGGACCCGCTACCGCCGGGGCTGGTGGTGCTCGACGTGCGCGAGCCGGTGGAGTGGGAGCACGGCCACATCGACGGCGCCCTGCACATCCCGCTGATGCAGCTCCCGCAGCGCTTCTCCGAGCTGCCCGAGGGCCAGGCGCTCGTGGTCTGCAAGATCGGCGGCCGCTCGGCGCAGGCCGTCGGCTACCTGGTCCAGCAGGGCATCGACGCGGTGAACCTCGACGGCGGGATGATCGGCTGGGCCGAGGCCGGCCGGGCGATGGTCAGCGAGACCGGCCAGCGGCCGCACGTGGTCTGACCGGGTGAGTCCCATCTGAGGTTGAGCCGCGGGGCGGCGGTTTGCCGGTTTGTCGGATCTGCCGATGGGCGTTGTCCGCCCGTTCGGAACCCGGGCAGGCAGACTGCGTCCTATGGGCATGGCCGCGTCTGTGCGAATGGGCCTCGCCGTACTCGCCTGCGGCACCGTCAGTGCCTGCGCAGGCGACCCGAGCGGTGGCGTCGAGTGTGAGCGGTCCGACCCCGTCGCCAGCGCTCCCACCTGGGATCGCCTGAAGGACGCAATGTTGGGGTATACGGGGCGAGGCCGGGTCGTATCGGTGCGGACGCAAGCGCGAGGCGCCAGCGCCCGCGACGCCCTCCACGTGAGCGACCGGCATGTCCGCCGCGTGGTGGACCTGCTGAACCGCAACGGCCGACGTCTGGTTCAAGTCAAGGTGACGCGGACCGACGCCGGGGTCTGGCGTGCTGAGGTCCTGAGCCAGTGCACCGACTGACTGCCACCTCCGGGACGACAGGCGAGAGACGCCCGCATGCCGCGGTCCGGGGTGTAGGTCGATGCCGCCTGATGTCCTACCTTGCTGAGGTGGCGCAAGATCGTTCGTTCGAGGAATCCGCGCTGGTCCTGGGTCGCGACCTGCGCGCCGACGGATACCGCGACCTGGCCGCCGCGCTCCTCGAGGTCGTGCCGGAGACCGGCACGGTGAGGGATGACGCACACCGCGCCCTTGTGGCCGAGCGGCTCCACGGGATCTCTGCGGCTGACCACGTGCCCTCGCGATTCCGAGAGAGGGCTACGCAATTGGCCAGCCTGGCCAGCGCGGACGCCACCATTCGACACGGCCGTACCGGCACCGTGTGGATTGCCTGGGAAGGCCGTGACAGCGACAACGCCGAAGACCCCGTAGGCGAGCACGGCCCGCAGCCCGGCTACTGGGTGTCCTGGCAGTCCGACCGCGGGCAAGTCGACTGGTGCGAAGACGGCCCCTACTGCGCCGATCTCCGCGATGCCCTCGCATGGGCCCGCGCCCGCACCGACGCGGTCATCGTTCGCCCAGCCTGGGACGAGAACACCCACTACTGGGCCGGCCGGGGCCACGACCGGCGGAACCTTCCGCCTTTGGATGAGTCGCGCGCCTGACCGGCTCGATTCCGGGGGCGCCTTGTCATCCACAGACGGGATACTTTTCGCATGACGTCGCTGGGACAGGTTCGGTTCTGGCGCGACGCGGACGGGTGGGGAGTCATCGACTCGGACGCCACGCCAGGTGGCTGCTGGGCGCACTTCTCGTCTGTCCTCGTCGCGGGCTACAAGAGCCTGCGGACGGGGCAGCGCGTGAGGTTTGCCTTCGAGACTGCGGAACAGGACGGCTACGCGTTCCGGACAGTCGAGGCATGGCCGGCCGACCAGGCGCCGGTCCGCACCACCCAGGAGGCTTCCGGTCCGTCCGCGGCCTACCGCTCCACCTTGACCCTCGCCTTCGACGACGAGGATGAAGGCAGCAGCTGACCCCTGACCGCCTGGTCGGCGTCCAGTCACCGCGAGGAGGGCTGAGCGTTGCCCTGCGCGTCTCGGCTGTCCCTGTTCGTGCGCTGCTGGCCCCGTCGCCCCGATGCTTCGGCTTCGGGACCGCTTTCGGTTTGGGGCGTTCACCGCTCGGTGGCGATGTTCAGCACGCATGATGTGCGACGTGCGTTTGACCTCTGGGGCCTGGCTCGTCGTTGCGGCGCTGCTGCTCGCTGGCGGCGTCACCGGCTGTGCGGAGGACACTGCCGAACCCCTGAGGCTCCAGGGCAACGGCGGCATGGTCGTCGACCCGGTCGACACGGGCGTTTGGTTCAGAACCTCCGGCTGCTTGGCGAAGGGCAGCAATCCGCTCGACGTGATGGTCACCGGCGTCACGACATCGCCGCGCAACGGACACGTGGCGACGCTGGCCACGTGGAACGATGACTCGCCCGTGGTGCTCGCAAAGCCCGGTCGACCACCCGCCGCGTACGAGCCGGTCACGGCGACAAGCCACACTGGGGGCACCCTTGCTGGCTGCTCGCTCGACATCGCCGTCGTCCTGTCGCCCGACTCAGCACCGGTCGTTGTCCGAACGGTCACCGTGCACTACGAGGTCGACGGAGAGGCGCGCTCGGCACGAACCGCTCTCGACGCCGTCCTGTGCCCAGCAGGGACTCATGCGAGCGGACGTGGCGAGGGATGCGATGACTCGTGAGTCCCAGTGGAGTCACCCGCGCGTGCCATATGAGCGAACTTCGCGGCCCTCGGACTCGTGCAGGTCGAAGCAGGGCACGAGTAGCCTGCCCTGGTGACGACGGATGCGCACCGAGAGGTCGCGGAAGCCGCGTGGATGTGGGTCCTCGATCATGTCCGCGAGGAGGAGGGGCCGTGGCTCCCCGTGTCCGTGACCGACGGTTGGCAGGACGCGGGGCCGGCGGCGGACCGCGACTGCCTGTACGCCGGGATCGCGGGGCTCGCTCCGGTGCTGAGCGAGATCGCGCAGTCCCGGCCACTGACCGTCGCCGAGCGACGACTCGCCGTGCGGATCGTCGATCGGCTCTCGGCCAAGGCTGCGACGAGAACTGAGGCCTCGCTGTACGACGGGCTGGCTGGTGACGCGACGGCCCTGCGGATGCTTGCGCCGGCGCACGCCCCTATCGCCCTGCACCGGCTGGCGGAGCTGATGACCCTCGACGGCTGGGTTACGACGCTAATCGAAGACGCACCGGAGCGGTTCCTGACCGACGTGGTCACGGGCACCGCCGGGGTGGTGATGGCGGCGACCTGGGTGGGCGGTGACGAGGCGGAGTCCATCGCGCTCACTGGGTGCGACGCGTTGCTCGAGGCGGCGGACCGGACCGTGGGCCTGGACTGGGGGTCGTGGCCGGGAGCACCCTCCCGAGGACCGAACTACTCGCACGGCACGGCCGGCATCGCCAGCGCACTGGCCGTTGCGGGTGCGACCTATGGGCGAGCGGATCTGGTGGAGGCGGCCGTGCTGGGGGCAAAGCACCTGCTGGCCGTCGGGAGGTTGGACGACGGAGGCTTCGTCGTTCCGCACACCATCCCGCCGTCCAAGCGTGAGGTTGAGCCGACCACCTACAACTGGTGCCACGGGCCGACAGGAACGTCCCACCTCTTCGCGGCGCTCGCGCACGCCGGCGTCACCGAGGTGAACGGCCTCGGGGTCCACGACCTGCGTCGGCGGTGCCTCCGGTCCGTCCTCGACTCCGGCGTCCCGCAACGGCTGCGCCCGGGCTTCTGGGACAACGACGGGCGGTGCTGCGGCACGGCCGGTGTCGGCGACGTACTGCTCGACGCGGCGCAGGACGCGCCGGACGCCGTGGACGCGGCCGCGTTACTGGCCGCGGCCAGGGCGATGGGCGACGCCCTGGTTGAACGCTCGATCCGGGTCGGGGATCGGTCGTTCTGGAGGTTCGTCGAGCACCGTCACGAACCGCCGCTGCTTCCACCGGGCACGTCGTGGATGCAGGGTGCTGCGGGCATCGCAGCGTTCCTTTTCCGCCTGGCGCGGGTCATCGACAACGGGCTGGACGCCCCGGTCATCGATCGACCGGACGAGTGGTGGGCAGTCCCAGCCGGGGTGCGCTGCAGCTCGGCGCCGGCCGGGTTCCTCGACGCGTTCTAGTGCGGCGGAGCGCCGTTCGAACGCCCTCATCTGCCGCTGAGCGTGACCACGAGCCGATCCCATCGGGCGTTCCGCATGCCGATCCGCACGACAGACCTGGACGGTTCCCGGTTCGCGGCGACGCTCGGGGCCGCGCCCGCATTCGATCGTGCGCGAAAGGGCCCCGTGACTAGCTGCGAGCGCCGCCGGTCGGCTCAGAACTCCGACATCTTGTCCCAGCCCTCGCGATCCGGGAGGTCGATGTAGAGGATGTCGGGGCGTTCGGCGATGTACTGCTTCGCGCTGCCGTCGACCCCCTGCTGGAAGTGCTCCGAGTTGACATGCGCTTCGCCGGCCGCTGCGTCATCGAAGGCCTCGATCGTCAGAATCGTGTCGGGGTCGTCGACGCTGCGGTAGTGCTCGTAGAACTTGTTGCCGGGCTCGGCGCGCGTCGCGTCGGTGTAGGTCTGGCTGGCCGCGAGGTAGGCGTCCGCGGTGCCGGGCTTGAGCTTCTTCTTCACGGTGATGTAGATCAAGACGTTCTCCTCGGTTGGGGTGCGCCGGCAGGTCCGGGGTCCGCCTGCCCTGACTCGCACTCTGGCACGGTTGCCGCCCCTAGGGCTGGCCCCACCCAGGACTTACCGGTCACCCGGTCAACTGGCTTCTGCCTGAGCGTGAAGTCGGTGTCCCGCTCGCCGATCAGCTCTCGGGACGCTCCGAGGCTAGGGAGAAGTGCACGCTCATGCGGCGATCCGGGCGGCCGTTCATGCCGAGTTCAGGGCGGACCGAGTGTCAGCGGTGGAGCAGCCACCATTTCCTGAGTGAAACGGTGGCTAGGTCCCCGCCGACCGTGCTCGAGACGAGCCAGAGGTGACTCAGCCACCGGATCGATCGACGAAACGGTGGCTGGTTCACCGCGCGGATCTCAAGGTGGCCGGGGTCACGCCGCCAGGCGCCGGGCCGACCGAGGTCTCCTGACCACGATCCGCCCGACGTCGCCGACGGCCGCCGCGGAGGGCGTCAGTTGGAGCTGGCGCCGCCGGAGGGGTTGCCACCGTCCGTGCTGGCACCGGAGGGGGCCGCCGGGGCACAGGTCTGGGAGGCGTAGCCGAGGAACTGCTGGACCTCGGCCTTCTCCGTCGAGCTAAGCTTGACCTGGCCCATCTTCTGCAGGTCCTTCGCGGTGGCCTTCGGGTCGATCTTGCCGAGCACCCCGACGTAGACGTCGAAGCCCTTCTTGGCCTCGGCCGGGGCGTCCGAGGGCGTGCCGGCCTGCTTGAGGGTGTCGACGAAGTTCGCCACGTCCTGCCCGTTCTGGATGCTCGCGCCCGAGGACAGCGCGGTGCACAGGCTCTGCGCGGAGCCGGCGCCGGCGGAGGCCGAGGTGGAGGCGCTGCTGGGGGTCTCGGAGGCGGATCCCGACGCGCTGTCGGCCGAGTTGTTGCCCCCGCAGCCGACAGCGAGGCCGCCGACCGTGAGCAGGGTGGCGGCGATCAGGGCGTGCTTCATGAGGTGGGTCCCCTCCTGGGAGTCAATGCGTACAAGTCGCCCACGATGACAGGCGAACCTGACGGCAACCTGAGCGGGGACCACGGACCGGACACCGGTGTGACGGGCGTGACGCGAAGCGAGCCGGACGCGGCCGGACGCTGGCCCGGCCGCTGCGCCGCCGCCGAGCCGCGGGGGTCCGCCTCACCCCCCGGCCGGACCCGGCCGGGCGAACCCCGCGGGCGTCGGCACCTCCAGCGCCCGGCCCAGCCGGCGCAGGTACGCCGTCCGGCTGATCTCGACCACCCCCAGGCTGGCCAGGTGGGGGGTCTGCCACTGCACGTCGAGCACCCGGTCCCCGGCGTGCTCGTCGCGGAGCAGCCCGACCAGGCCGACCAGCGCCACCTTGGAGGCGTCCCGCACCCGGTGGAACATCGACTCGCCCGCGAACAGCCCGCCGAGGGCCACGCCGTACAACCCGCCGACCAGCCGGCCGTCCTGCCACGCCTCGACCGAGTGCGCCCAGCCGAGCTCGTGCAGCCGCCGGTAGGCCCGGCGGATGTCGTGGTCGATCCACCCCGACTCCCGGGTGGGGTCGGCGCAGCCGGCCACGACCTCGTCGAAGGCGGTGTCCACGCGGATCTCGAAGTCCCGCAGCGCCCGGCGCAGCGAGCGGGACACCACCAGCCCGTCCAGCGGCAGCACCCCGCGGCGCACCGGGCAGAACCAGTACGCCGGGTCGCCCGGCGTCCCCGACGGCATCGGGAAGAGCCCGCGCCGATAGGCCGCGAGCAGCGTCCCGGGCTCGAGGTCGGCGCCGATCGCGACCAGGTCGTCGAGCGGGTCGTAGTCGGTGGGGTCGCCGAAGGACCATGCGGACGCCGGCGGTTCGACGGGGGTGCGCACGCGTCCACGGTAGTGCGCAGCCGGGGCTCTCCTACGATCGTGACCATGAGCGTCTCCGGCAACATCGGGAAGCGGCTGGCGCCGCACCTCACCAAGACCGTCCCCGGCCTGACCACGAGCTTCGTCCGGGAGGCGCTGCACCGCGCCATCGCCGGGGTGGGGCCGCTGCCGCCCGCGGCCGCGGCCGCCGACAAGCAGCTCGCGGAGCAGCGCGGCGACCGCCAGCGCGCGGTCCACGAGGTGATCGAGAACCATGTGCGGTACGCCGGGGTGCAGGGCTTCGCCACGAACCTCGGCGGCGTGGTGACCGCGGCGTTCGCGATGCCGGCCAACATCGCGGGCGTGGCGATGCTGCAGTGCCGGATGATCGCGGGCATCGGCCACCTGCGCGGCTACGACCTCGACGACCCGCGCACCCGCAACGCGCTGCTGGCCTGCCTGCTCGGCGAGGACCAGGTCGACCAGCTGGTGCGCAAGCGGCGGCTGCCGGCGCCGCCGATGGCGATCGCCACCGCCCCGACCCACGACCCCGACCTCGACCTGCTGATCTCCGCCGAGGTCGCGGGCGAGCTGATCCGGCGGGTCGCCGGCAAGCGGCTGGCGACGACGGTCGGTCGCCGGGTGCCGGTGGTCGGCGGCGTCGTGGGCGCGGGCGTGGATGGCTACGCGACGTGGCGGATCGGCCGCTACGCCGACCGCGAGCTCCTGCCCCGCGCCATCCGGTAGGCCCGCAGCAGCAGCCGCCCGGCCCGGCCGTCCTCCAGGCGGCGCACCAGCTTCTCCCGCAGCCGGTACGACGGCCGCAGGTAGGCCCGGTCCAGCGCCTGCCGGGTCTCGTGCAGCTCCCCGGCGAGCCGCGCCTCGGCCTGCCGCAGCCGGGCGTTGTCCAGCAGCAGCGCGGTGATCGCGTCCACGGCCGCCCCCGCGACCTGCTTCTCCCGCGGGTGGTCGGGGTCGGCGAACCGCGGCCGCACCGGGGCCCCGGTCAGGTCGGCCAGGTCGCCGACCACGTCGTACTCCCGCTCCTTGATCTCCGCGGCCCACGCCGCGGCCAGCTCCTGCGCCCACGGGTGCACGTCCGGCGGGAGGGCCAGCCGGGGCGAGCCGGTGCGCCGCGACAGGGTCTGGTGGGCGAGCAGCTCGCGGACCAGCGGCCGGTAGGCCGGCGGGTCGAGGTCCTTGATCACGGCCTGGTTGACGCGGCGCAGCAGCGCGGTCTCGGGGACCCCCAGCGAGGGGTTGGCCCGCATCGGCTCGAGGTCCAGGTCGAGGCCCTCCAGGCCCAGCGCCCGGCTGAACCGCTGCCACAGCAGCGCCCGGGGCCCACCGGGCGGCGGCACGGTGACCACGTGCAGCCGGTGCGGCGGCAGGTCGTGGCCCCAGCGGTCGAGGATGTCCGGCACCTCCTGCACGCCCCAGAACCAGGTGGCGATCGCGCCCTCCCGGCGCGGGTCGCGGATCTGCTCGAGGAACCGCGCGTAGCTCAGCGTGCGGCGGTGCTTGACGTTCTCCTGCCACTCCGCCGGGATCTGGCGGACCAGGTCGCGCACCGAGAGCACGACGTGGATCTCCACGCCCTCGCCGTGCCCCAGCGAGGCCAGCGCGCGGCCCACCTGCGCCCGCGAGGCGGTGGCGAGGATCTCGTGGCTGATGATCGCGGTGCCGGGCCACCGGCGCACCTGCTCGGCCAGCGCGTCCCAGGCGCCGACCGCCTCCTGCTCCAGGCCGCCCCAGGGCAGCCGCATCAGGTCCAGCGCGGCCAGGAAGTGCGCGTCGAACCGGTCCGCGGGATAGCGGATGCCGTGCCCCTCCAGCACCTCGCGGTTGCGGAACAGCACGTCCTGGAGGTACGACGTGCCGGTCTTCGGCGTGCCCACGTGCAGCAGCACCCGCTTGCTCACCGGGCCGTCACCTCATCGTCGTCCGAGTCCTCCTCGAGCAGCAGCCGCAGCGCCAGCGACAGCACCCCGGCCTCCGTCGGCCCGGCCACCCCCCCGCGCTCGCGCGGCAGCAGCGCGTCCGGGTCGCCGTGCACAGCGTAGCCAGCACGCAGCAGCCCGTCGCGCATCCGCACGGCCCGGTCGTGCACCCACGTGGCGTGACGTGCGGGCACCCCGACCGCCGGCCCCGGCTCCGCGGCCAGCCGCGGCCGCAGGGCCCGGCGCAGCAGCGCCTCGCGCTCCGCGGGCGGCACCAGCAGCCCCAGCCCGGCGGCCACCCGGCGCGCCAGGTCGGCGCCCTCGGCGGACATCTCCGCCCGGGCGACGCTCACCCGCCGGGCCCCGAGCAGGCGGGGTGCGGCGGCCGGGTCGAGCACGACCGTGACCCGGTCCCGGCCGGTCCGCGCCGCGGCGGCCCGGGCCAGTGCGGGCAGGTCGGCCCGGGGCGGCAGCTCGTCGCGGCGCACCAGCCCGTCCAGCCAGCGCCGCCACCCGGGCCCGCCCTGCCCGAAGCAGCGGTGGGTCCAGGCGTCGGCAAGCATCAGGCCAAGGTCGGTGCCGAGCACCAGCACCGGCGCCCGACGTCCGCCCGGCGGCCGGCCGCGGCGGACCAGCTCGGTGCGCAGCGGCACGGTGAGGGCGGGGTCGCCGCGCAGCCGGTAGCGGGTGCGCCACGGGCGCACCCAGCCCGGCGCGGGGGCCGGCGGCGCGCCGCCCGCGGGCCCGCCGGCCCGCCCCACCAGGTCCTCGGCCACCAGCAGGGCGGCCACCCGGAGCAGCTCGTCCTCGCCCAGGTCGGCGGGGTCGACCGGTGGCGGCCCGAACCGGGGTCGCTCGACCGAGCCCGCCAGCTCGAGGTCGGGCCGTCCGCGCCCGGGCGCGGACGCGGCCAGCACCCGCTCGACCAGGTGCGGCGAGGGGGCACCGGCGGCGTTGAGCCGGCGCAGCAGCTCCAGCTGCTGGGCGCCGGGCAGGTAGCGGCCGCCGGCGGGGCCGGCGCCGGTCCAGTCCCGCCACGGGGTGGTCCCGCCGTCCGCCAGGTGGGCGGCCCAACCCCAGGCCCGGCGTACGCCGGGGGTGTCCTCGCCGGGGCCGGTCATCGGCGGGCCGCCGGGGGGACGCGGCCGCGCCCGGTCACGACTGCCGCAGGCGCTGCGCCTGCGCCCGCATCCGCCGCACCAGCTGCCGCTCGGGGTCGGGCCGGCTGGCGGCCTCCTGGGTCATCGCGGCCAGCGCGTCGAGCGCGGCCCGCAGCTGCTTCTTCGCCGCCACCCGGTCGGGGTTGCGCCAGCGCTCGGTCTCCGCGGGGCGCACCGGCCGCAGGTCCTCGAGGTCGCCGACCACGTCGACACCGCTGCCGTCGATCCAGTCGATCCAGCGCTGCGCCTCGTCCTCGGCCCAGTCGAAGCGCTCGGGGGGCAGCCGCACCGGCGGGGAGGAGCGGCGGACCAGCTGGTCCTGGGCGAGCAGCTGCCGGATCAGCTCGTCGTACTCCGCCTCGCGACGGGTGGCGCGCTTGATCCGCCGGTTGAGCTGCCGGACCACCTGGGTCTCGGCGATGCCCAGGGACCGGTTGGCGCGGTCGCTGTCCTGCGGGGCCCAGGCCGGGTCGACGCCGGTGGCGCGGCAGAAGCGCTCCCACAGCGAGTCGCCCCGGCTGCCCGGGGCGGGGACGGTCAGCACGTGCACCCGCTCGGGGGGCAGCTCGGCACCCCAGGTGCCGAGCACGGCGGGCAGGTCGAAGGCGCGCTGGAACCAGGTGCGACCGCGCTCGGAGCGGTTGAGGAACTTCCGGTAGGACCACTTGCGGCCCTGCTTGACGCTCTCCTGCCAGGCGGCCGGCAGCTGCCGGGCCAGGTCCCGGGCGGAGTAGAGCACGTGCACCTCGGTGTCGCCTCCCGCGCCCAGGTCGGCCATCGCCCGGGCCACCGCCTCGGGCGCGGCCGGCGCGAGGATCTCGTGGCTGATGAGCACGGTCCCGGAACGGCGCCGGACCTTCTTCACCAGCGCCTCCCAGGCGCCCGCGGCGTGACCGGGGGCGCCGCCCCAGTCCTGGCCGAGCAGGTCGAGCGCCGCCCGGAACTGGGACAGCGCGGGGCTGACCAGCGGCGAGCCGGTCGGCACGTGCACGCCGTGGTCGGCGAGCGAGCGCGCGTTCAACCCGATCCGGTCCTGCAGGTAGGTCGTCCCGGTCTTGGGGGCACCGACGTGCAGGTAGACGAGCCGGCTCATGCGCCAGATTGTGCCGCACCACCTGCGGCGTCCCCCGCACTGGCCGGGGCGAGCGCGCGCACCACCGCCGAGGGACTGGGGCGACCGAGGTGCCCCGCCATCCAGACGCTGGCGGCGGCCACCTCCTCGAGCTCGACCCCGGTCTCGATGCCCAGGCCGCGCAGCATCCACACGAGGTCCTCGGTGGCCAGGTTGCCGGTGGCGCTCTTCGCGTACGGGCAGCCGCCGAGCCCGCCGGCGCTGGCGTCGTACGTCGTGATCCCGGACTGCAGGGCCGCGTAGGTGTTGGCCAGCGCCTGGCCGTAGGTGTCGTGGAAGTGCATGGCGAGCTGGTCGGTGCCCATGCCGGCCTCCACGAACGCCCGGACCAGCGCGGAAACGTGGCCCGCGGTGCCGACCCCGATCGTGTCGCCGAGGCTGAGCTGGCTGGCGCCGAGGTCGAAGAGCCGCTTGCCGACCTCGACGACCTGGGCGACCGGGACCGGCCCCTCCCACGGGTCGCCGAAGCACATGCTGACGTAGGCGCGGACGTCCAGGCCGTGCTCGCGGGCGCGGCGCACGGTCGGCTCGAACATCGCGAACTGCTCGTCGAGGCTGCGGTTGAGGTTCTTCTGCGCGAACGTCTCGGTGGCCGAGCCGAAGATCGCGATGTGCCGCACGCCCAGCTCGAGCGCCCGGTCGAGGCCGCGCTCGTTGGGCACCAGCACCGGGCAGTCGCGGCCGGCGGCGCCCAGCAGGCCCATCAGCTCGGCCGCGTCGGCCAGCTGGGGCACCCAGCGCGGGTGCACGAAGCTGGTGGCCTCGACGACCGGCAGGCCGGCGGCCAGCAGCCGGCGGACGAACTCGGCCTTGACCTCGGTCGGGACCAGCGCCTTCTCGTTCTGCAGCCCGTCGCGCGGGCCGACCTCGTAGATCGTCACCCGCTCGGGCATCGACGCGACCGGCGTGACGGTGGCCGGGACCACGGTGGGGGTGCGCATCAGGCCTCTCCTCGGGGCTCGCGGGGGGTGCTGGGCGGCGTCATCCGGCCGCCTGCTGCTCCAGCGGCGCGACCAGGAACAGCCGGGCGCCGAGCGCGACCTGGTCGCCGACGCCGGCCCCGACCTCGGTGACCGTGCCGGCGAACGGCGCCTTGAGCGCGAGCTCCATCTTCATCGCCTCCAGCGCGCCGAGCACCTCGCCCTCGGCGACGTCCTGCCCCTGCTCCACGCGCACGTCGAGCACGGTGCCGGGCATCGGCGCCAGGATCGCGCCGTCGCTGAGGTCGAGGGCGTGGTCGCCGAAGACGTCGGGACGCTCGAAGACGAAGCGGTGCCCCCGGTGCACGACCTCGACGGCGTGGGCGCCGACGTCCACGACCGCCCGGTGCCGGGTGCCGTCGACGCCGAGCACCACCGTGTGCTGCTCGGCGGAGAACTGCTGCACGGCGACCGGGCCGTCCCCGGCGTCGACCAGGCCGCGGGCCCGGTCCACGCGCACCGGCCGGTCGAGCTCCACCAGCACCGGAGCGGGCTCGGCGCCGAGCCGCCAGCCGTCGGCGCGGAACGGGTCCCCGCCGCCGGCGTCCTGGGTCCAGACGAACGCCGCGGTCCACGCCGCGATCACCCGGGCCGTCTCCGGCGACGGCTCGGCGACCTGGTGCCGGTCCAGCCAGGCGGTGTCGATGGTGGCGTCGCGGAACTCTTCGCCGGCGGCCAGCGCGCGCAGGAAGCCGACGTTGGTGGTCAGCCCCAGGATCGCGGTGTCGTCGAGGGCGGCGACCAGCGCCTTGCGGGCCGACTCGCGGTCCGGGCCGCGGGCGATGACCTTGCCGAGCATCGGGTCGTAGGCCGTGCTCACGACCTGGCCGCTCTCCAGGGCCGCGTCCACCCGGGCGGCGGCCGGCCAGCGGACCAGCACGGCGGTGCCCGCCTGGGGCAGGAACCCGTGGAAGGAGTCCTCGGCGTAGACGCGGGCCTCGATGGCGTGCCCGGCCAGGCCGAGGTCGGCCTGGGTGAACGGCAGCGGCTCGCCCGAGGCGATCCGCAGCTGCAGCTGCACGAGGTCGACGTGCTCGCCGGCGGTCCCGGTCGCGCGTTGCTGGGGGCCGGCGCACACCACGACCGACTCGGTGACCGGGTGCTCGACCTGCAGCCGGGTGTTCATCTCCAGGAAGTAGGCCTCCCCGGTGGCCTCGTCGAGCAGGAACTCCACGGTGCCGGCGTTCTCGTAGCCCACCTCGGTCGCGAGCGCGACGGCCGCGGAGGTGACCGCGCGGCGGGTCTCCTCGGTGATCGTCGGCGCCGGCGCCTCCTCCAGCACCTTCTGGTGGCGGCGCTGGGTGGAGCAGTCGCGCTCGAAGAGGTGCACGACCCGGCCGTGGCCGTCGGCGAGCACCTGCACCTCGATGTGCCGGCCGCGCTCGACGTACTTCTCCACCAGCAGCGTGTCGTCGCCGAACGCGCTGGCGGCCTCGCGGCCCGCGGCGGCCACGGCCTCGGCGAAGTCGCCGGGCTCCCGGACCACCCGCATGCCCTTGCCGCCGCCACCGGCGGCGGCCTTGACCAGCACCGGGAACCGCATGTCCTCGACCGGGTCGTCCAGGGCGTACGACGGCACCACGGGCACGCCGGCCTTGACGGCGATCTCGCGGGCCGCGTCCTTGCGACCCATCTGCTCCATCACCCGGGCGGACGGGCCGACCAGCACGAGCCCGGCGTCCTCCACGGCCTGCGCGAACGCGGCCCGCTCGGAGAGGAACCCGTAGCCCGGGTGGATGGCGGCGGCCCCGGAAACCCGGGCGGCCGCCACCACCGCCTCGATGTCGAGGTAGCTCTCGACCCGCACCGCGTCGTCGGCCGCCCGCACGTGCGGGGCCTCCCTGTCGAGGTCGGAGTGGATCGCGATGCTGCGCACCCCGAGCGCCCGGCAGGCGCGGATGACCCGCAGCGCGATCTCGCCGCGGTTGGCGATCAGGACGGACTCGAGCATGGGTGAACTCACATTCTGAAGATGCCGTAGGACGGCTCGGGGACCGGCGCGTTGGCGGCGGCGGCCAGCCCCATGCCGAGCACCCGTCGGGTGTCGGCGGGGTCGATCACGCCGTCGTCCCACAGCCGTGCGGTGGAGTAGTACGGCGAGCCCTGGTGCTCGTACTGGTCCCGGAGCGGGGCCTTGAACGACTCCTCGTCCTCGGCGGACCACTGCTCGCCGCGCGCCTCCAGCCCGTCGCGACGGACCGTGGCCAGCACGCTGGCGGCCTGCTCGCCGCCCATCACCGAGATCCGGGCGTTGGGCCACATCCACAAGAACCGGGGGTCGTAGGCGCGCCCGCACATGCCGTAGTTGCCGGCGCCGAACGAGCCGCCGATCACCACGGTGAACTTCGGCACCACCGAGCAGGCGACCGCGGTGACCAGTTTGGCGCCGTCCCGGGCGATGCCGCGGTTCTCGTACTCGCGGCCGACCATGAAGCCGGTGATGTTCTGCAGGAACACCAGCGGCACGCCGCGCTGGTTGCACAGCTCGATGAAGTGGGCGCCCTTGAGCGCGGACTCGCTGAACAGGATGCCGTTGTTGGCCACGATGCCGACCGGGTAGCCGTGGATCCGGGCGAAGCCGCAGACCAGCGTCTCGCCGTAGAGCTTCTTGAACTCGTGGAACCGGCTGGCGTCGACCACGCGGCGGATCACCTCGCGCACGTCGTACGGCGTGCGGGTGTCGGCCGGCACCACGTCGTACAGGGTCTCGGGATCCTCGTGGGGCTCCTCCACCTCGTGCTGCGGGAAGCCCGCGGCGGTGGGCCGCTCGAAGGTGGCCACGATGCTGCGCACGATCGCCAGCGCGTGCGCGTCGTCCTCGGCCAGGTGGTCGACCACGCCGGAGGTGCGGGCGTGCACGTCGCCGCCGCCGAGCTCCTCGGCGGTGACCACCTCGCCGGTGGCGGCCTTCACCAGCGGCGGGCCGCCGAGGAAGATCGTGCCCTGCTCCTTGACGATCACGGTCTCGTCCGACATCGCCGGCACGTAGGCGCCACCGGCGGTGCACGAGCCCATCACGCTGGCGATCTGCGGGATGCCGCGCGCGGAGAGGTTGGCCTGGTTGAAGAAGATCCGCCCGAAGTGCTCGCGGTCCGGGAACACCTCGTCCTGCATCGGCAGGAACGCCCCGCCGGAGTCCACCAGGTAGAGGCAGGGCAGGTTGTTCTCGGCGGCCACGGCCTGCGCCCGCAGGTGCTTCTTGACCGTCATCGGGTAGTAGGTGCCGCCCTTGACCGTCGCGTCGTTGGCCACCACCACGCACTCGCGGCCGCTCACCCGGCCGACGCCGGTGACGATGCCGGCGCTGGGGACGGCCTCCTCGCCGTCCTTGGCGCCGTACATCCCGGTCGCGGCCAGCGGACTGAGCTCGAGGAACGGGCTGCCCGGGTCCAGCAGCCGGTCGACCCGGTCGCGGACCAGCAGCTTGCCCCGGTCGGTGTGCTTGGTGCGCGCGCTCTCGCTGCCGCCGCGTCGCGCGAGGGCCAGCCGGTCGCGCAGCTCGTCGACGAGCGCCTTCATCTCATGAGCCACAGACCTAGGTTAGCGATCGTTAACCCCGCCGTAAATGCGGTGCCCCCGGCGCGGCCCCGCTGGGAGGCTGCCGCCATGAGCGACCTGCCCCCCGTCCCGTCCCCGGCGTCCCCCGTGGCGCCCCCCGCCGCCTCCCCGCCGGCCCTGCGCTGGCAGTGCGTGTGCGTCGACACCGCCGACCCGGCGGCGATCGCCACCTTCTGGGAGCAGGCGCTCGGCTGGCGGCGCACCCACCAGGCGGACACCGAGGTCGTCCTCGAGCCGCCGGCCGGCAGCCCCGAGGACGGCGTCTGCCCGGACCTGCTGTTCGTGCGGGTCCCGGAGGGCAAGGTGGTCAAGAACCGGCTCCACCTCGACCTGCGCCCGGTGGACCAGGGCGCCGAGGTGGCCCGGCTCGAGGGCCTCGGCGCCCGTCGCGTCGACATCGGCCAGCAAGACACCTCCTGGGTGGTGATGGCCGACCCCGACGGCAACGAGTTCTGCGTGCTGCGGGCGCTGCCGCCGGGCTGACCGCCCACCGGCCGCGCGGACCGGCTCCGGGTCCGAGTCAGCGCTCGTAGACCCGCTCGCCGCCGAACCAGGTGGCCACGATCTCGGCCGCCCCGATCTCCTCGGCCGGGGCGCGGAACGGGTCCCGGTCGAGCAGCGTGAGGTCCGCCCGGGCACCCACCTGGAGCACCCCGGAGTCGCCGCGGTGGTTCACCCAGGCGGTGCCACTGGTGTAGGCCGACAGCGCCTGCTCCAGGCTCAGCGCCTGGTCGGGCACCAGCGGCTCGGGGGCGTCGCCGTCGGAGGAGTACGACGCCCGGTTCACCAGCGCGTGCACGCCGGCGACCGGCTCGGGCGGGTTGACCGGCCAGTCGCTGCCGCCGGCCAGGTGCGCCCCGGTGCCGGCGATCTCGGCGAGCGGGTAGTGCCAGGAGGCCCGCTCCTCGTCGAGGTGGGGCAGCAGCATCTTCACCGCCGGGGTGTCGCGGCTCACCCACATCCCCTGCACGTTGGCGGTGACGCCCAGCGCCCAGAAGCGGGCCCGGTCGCCGGGCCGCACCAGCTGCAGGTGCGCCACCTGGTGGCGCAGCCCCCGCATCCCGTTGTCGACCCGGGCCGCCTCGAGCGCGTCCAGCGCGTCGTGCACGGCCCGCTCGCCGATCGCGTGGAAGTGGCAGGCGAGCCCGGCGGCGTCGAGGGCGACGACCACCTCGCGCACCTGCTCGGCGTCGAGGAACGCCAGCCCCCGGTCGCCGCAGGCGCAGTGCAGCTGGCCGAGGTAGGGCTCCTCCACGGTCGCGGTGAAGGTCTCGGCGATGCCGTCCATCATCACCTTGACCGAGTCCGCGGTCAGGCCGGCCGCGGCCAGCCGGTCCCGCTCGGCGAGCAGCTCCTCGACCTGCTCGAGGCCCCGGTGCCGGTCCCACCACTGCGAGCAGCGCACGTGGGCGCGCAGGTCGTCGGCCTCCTTCAGGTCCAGGTAGGCCTGGGTCGGGTCGTCGAGCCCGGCGTACCCGCCGATCAGGGCGTCGTGCCAGCCGACGATGCCCCACGAGGCGAGGTAGGACTGGGCCTCACGCAGCGCGGCGGCGTACTCCTCGCGGGTGGTCTCCACGTGGTCCCAGACCAGCCGCTGGGCGCCCTCGCGCAACGTGCCGGTCGGGTTGCCCCGGTCGTCGCGCTCGATCCAGCCGTCCTCGGGGTCGGGGGTGTCCGCGGTGATCCCGGCCACCTCCAGCGCCCGGGTGTTCACCCAGGCGTCGTGGTGGTCGGTGCTCGGGAGGAAGGCCGGCTTGTCCGGCATCACCCGGTCCAGCAGCTCGGCGGTCGGGCCCTGCGGGCCGAACGCGGCGACCGACCAGCCGCCGCCGCGGAACCAGGCCGCACCCGACTGCCGCTCGGCGGAGTCGCGCAACGCGTCGAGATACTCCTCGGCGCCGCTGAGGCCGCTCATCTCGCAGCGCAGCCGCTCCAGGCCGCCGACCATCGGGTGCATGTGGGCGTCCTGGAAGCCGGGGAGCAGCAGCCCGCCGCCGCAGTCGACCTCCTGCGCGCCGGGGCCGACCCGGTCCCGGACGTCGGCGGGGTCGCCGATCGCCACGATCCGTCCGTCGCGCACGCCCAGGGCGTCCGCCCCGGCGTACCGGTGTCCGTCGAAGAGCTGGGCCTGGAGGAAGATGTGTGCGTTCACGCAACTGTTATGCCCCGCCCGGGCCCGAGTCATGCAGCCGGGTCAGACAGCCGGGTCAGGCAGCCGGGTCAGGCAGCCGGTCGGGGGCGCTGGCGCGGAATACCCGTCGGGGTATGAGGCGTTCTAGCCGGTGAGCCCTTGGACACCCCAGGGGGTATCCTCCCACCAACCGAGAGAAGGACGCAGGCATGGCCGCCAACACCCTCACCGCCGAGAACTTCGAGACCACCGTCGCCGAGAACGACATCGTCCTGGTGGACTTCTGGGCCTCCTGGTGCGGCCCGTGCCGCCAGTTCGCGCCCGTCTACGAGGCCGCGTCGGAGCAGCACACCGACGTCTTCTTCGGCTCGGTCGACACCGAGGCCGAGCAGGCGCTCGCCGGTGCCGCCCGGATCACCTCGATCCCCACGCTGATGGCCTTCCGGGAGGGCGTGCTGGTGTTCTCCCAGCCCGGGGCGCTGCCCGCGCCGGCCCTCGAGCAGCTGATCCAGGCCGTGCGCGACCTCGACATGGAGGACGTGCACGCCCAGGTCGCCGCGACCGAGGGGGAGCAGGCCTGATGGGCTACACGCTGGCCACCACCGTCGCGCGGCCCTTCGACCGCACGCTCGCCGAGGTCCGCGACGCGCTGGCCGAGCAGGGCTTCGGGGTGCTCACCGAGATCGACCTGCGGGCCACGCTGAAGGCCAAGCTCGACGTCGACGTCGCCCCGCACGTGATCCTGGGCGCCTGCCGGCCGCAGCTGGCCCACCAGGCGCTCGGCATCGACCCGGCCGTCGCCACGATGCTGCCGTGCAACGTCGCGGTCCGCGCGGTCGACGAGACCACCACCACCGTCGAGGCCTTCGACCCCGACGCGATGACGCAGCTGGCCGGGGAGGCGCTCGGCGAGGTCGCCGCGGACGCCCGCCGGCGGCTCACCGCCGTCCTGGCAGGCCTGGACGCCGCCGACCCCGATGCCGACCCCGCCGCCGACACTGACGAGGAGCACTGACCGTGGAGCTCGACCCCCAGTCGATGAGTCCGGTGATCAACCGGATCAAGCGGGCCCAGGGCCAGCTCGCCGGCGTGCTGCGGATGCTCGAGGAGGGCCGGGAGTGCGAGGACGTCGTGACCCAGCTCGCCGCGGTCTCCCGCGCCCTGGACCGGGCCGGCTTCGCCATCGTCGCCACCGGGCTGCAGCAGTGCCTGGCCGAGGGCGAGGGCATCGACTCGGTCGACGCCAAGAAGATGGAGAAGCTCTTCCTCTCGCTGGCCTGACGGTCCGCCCCCCGGTCCCGGCCCGTGGCGTGCCGGCCCGCACGCAGTTAACGAGCGCTAACCTGGGCCGGTGAGTGCCGAGCCCGTCGCGCGTCGCGACCAGATCCTGGCCACCGCGGCCGAGCTGTTCGCCGCCCGCGGCTTCCACGGGGTCTCGGTCGCCGACCTCGGCGCGGCCTGCGGCATCTCCGGGCCGGCGCTCTACAAGCACTTCGCGTCCAAGGACGCGGTCCTCGCCGAGATGCTGGTCTCGATCAGCGAGGAGCTGCTCAGCGTGGGCCGCGAACGGGCGGCCGCCGCGCCCGAGCCGGCCGCCGCCCTGTCCGCCCTGGTCGACTGGCACGTCGACTTCGCGCTGCGGCACCGGCCGCTGATCGTGGTCCAGGACCGGGACTGGCAGTCGCTGCCCGGGGCGGCGCGCGAGCGGGTGCGGGTCCTGCAACGGGAGTACGTCGACCTCTGGGCCGCGCAGCTGCGCGCGCTCGACCCCGGACTGCCCGCCGACCGGGCCCGCGCGATGGCGCACGCGGCGTTCGGCCTGATCAACTCCACCCCGCACAGCGGGCTGCTGCCCGACGCCCCGATGCACGGGCTGCTCTCGCAGATGGCGCTGGGCGCGCTCGGGCTGCCCTCCGCCGGCTGACTTCCTCCCTACCCGCGCGGGGCCTCGGACAGCATGGTCAACGACTACCTGCGCGTCACCCGGCAGGTCCGCGTCGTGGTCGACAAGGGGTGTTCTGGGGTTGAGTTGGGCCCGCTGCCGGGTCGAGTTGGGCCCCCCGCCGGGTTGAGTTGGGCCCGCTGCCGGGTCGAGTTGGGCACGCTGCCGGGTTGGGCGGGTCGTCGACCTCCAGCCGGCGAGATCCTTGTCCACGGGCGACCGGGCCCGGCCACGCGCTCACTGGGTGTGTCCCTGTTGCCGTGGCGAGGAGACGTCCACCTGGCCCGGGGTGCCTCGAACAGTGGACCCACCTTCCAGGACCGCGGGGACGCGGAGTCCGGCGACGGCGCCCTCCCGTAACGCGAGGGAACCTCCGGCGCGCCGCCGACGTCGAAGCAGCATGCGACCTGCACCGGCGATTCTGCTCGCGGCCCTGACCACCGCAACCCTCCTGCCGTTCGGGCAACAGCCGGCAGCCGCCTCGTGCGCAGCGCCCTCCCTCATCGGCACCGACCACCTGGTGCTCCGCCACGGCGCCAGCGCCGAGATCGACGGCGCCGGGTTCGCCGACGGCTGCCAGGACACCGGCTCGTGTTCCGCCACGCCCGGCTGCAGCAGTTGCGATTACGGTCCCGAGCCCGAGCCGATGAGCGGCATCACCCTGACGCTGCGCCAGAACGGACGCACGTGGCCCCTCGGCACCGCCGACGCCCGCGCCACACACGACGACTTCGGCGCGGTGACCTGGGCCGTCGAGCTCCCGATGGAGGTCAAGCCCGGCCGGGCGACCCTGGTCCCGGAGTACGGCCAAGCCGCTGTCGTACGCGTCCGTTGATCGCCAGGTGCGAGGCCCGCGCCTACGAAGATCCGATAGGCCGCCGGGCCGAGCTCACGCTGACATGGGACACACCCGGTCAGAGCAGGTGCTCGATCCGGGCGTGGTCGTCGTCGAGCACGCGCAGCACGGCGGCCGCCCGCAGCGCGGCGTCCAGCGCGACGTCGAGGTCCTCGTCCGCGTCGCCGGCCGGCCCGCCCGCGTGCAGCCGGGACAGCAGCTCCTCGCGCGAAAGCCCCCGCAGGTGCAGCAGCACCAGGGGGTCGGCCTCCACCAGCCAGGTGAGCCGGGTCAGCAGCGCCAGCGCGTGCCGGCACGGGTCGGTCCAGCCGCGGCAGGTGCAGCCGGTGACCAGCTCCCCGCCGTACGGCAGCAGCTCGACCCCGGCCTCCTCGGCGTGCTCGACGAGGTCGTGCGGCAGGTCGCCGGCGAGCAGCGCCGCGAGCCGGCCACCGCCGGCGGCCACCGCCTCGACCAGGCTCTCGCGGCCGGTCGGGTCGAGGACCGGCAGGGTGCCGGTGACCCGGCAGGTCTCGGAGCCGTCCGCCACGTCGGCGGCGAACCGCCCGGCCTCGGTGGTGACCGCCCCGACGGCTCCCGCCCGGGCCAAGGACCTGCCCGCCGCCAGCGCCTGCTCATCGTAGGCCGCCTCCTCCACCGCGCGCCCCCAGGCCCGGCCCCACCAGGTCGCGGGCCGGCCGCCCCGCCGCCAACCCGGCCCGGCCGGGTGCACGACCGTGGTCACGGCGCACCCGCGGGCCCGCGCGCGTCGGCCTCCCGGGCCTCCCGGCCCTCTCGGCGCAGCGTGACCAGGTCGCGCAGCTCCTCGTCCCCGAGCTCGGTCAGCGCCGCCTCCCCGCGGGCGAGCACGGCGTCGGCGAGCACCCGCTTCCGCTGCAGCAGTTCGGCGATCCGCTCCTCGATGGTGCCGCGGGTGATCAGCCGGTGCACCTGCACCGGCCGGGTCTGCCCGATCCGGTAGGCGCGATCGGTGGCCTGCTCCTCCACGGCCGGGTTCCACCAGCGGTCGACGTGCACCACGTGGTCGGCGCGGGTGAGGTTCAGCCCGGTGCCACCGGCCTTCAGCGAGAGCAGGAAGACCGGGACCCGCTGCTCGCCCTCCGCGGCCTGGAAGCGGGCGACCATCGCCTCCCGCTCCCGCACGGGGGTGCCGCCGTGCAGGAACTGGTGGGGGATGCCGGCGCGCGTCAGGTGCGCCTCGAGCAGCCGGCCCATCGCGACGTACTGGGTGAAGACCAGCACCGCGCCGTCCTCGGCGAGGATCGTGCCGAGCAGCTCGTCGAGCAGGTCCAGCTTCTCCGAGCGACCGGGCAGCCGCACCGCCTGCTGCTTGAGGAAGTGGGCCGGGTGGTTGCAGATCTGCTTGAGCCCGGTCAGCAGCGCGAGCACCAGGCCGCGCCGGGCCTGCGCGTCGGACCGCTCGATGCGCGCCATCGTGTCGCGGACGAACGCCTCGTAGAGCACCACCTGCTCCCGGGTGAGGGCCAGCAGGTGGTCGGTCTCGGTCTTGGCGGGCAGCTCCGGCGCGATGCCGGGGTCGGACTTGCGGCGCCGCAGCAGGAACGGGCCGATCAGGTCGGCGAACTGGCGGGCCTTGGTCGGCTCCTCGCCGGACTCGATCGGCGCGGCCCAGACCCGACGGAACGCCTGCCGGCTGCCGAGCAGGCCGGGCACCAGCCAGTCCAGGATCGACCAGAGCTCGGTGAGGTCGTTCTCGACCGGGGTGCCGGTGAGCGCCACCCGGGCCCGGCCGGGCACCGCGCGCAGGGCCCGGGCGGTCGCCGAGCGGGCGTTCTTGACGTGCTGGGCCTCGTCGGCGACGACCAGGCCCCAGCCGACCTCCGCGAGCACCTCGTGGTCGTTGCGCAGGGTGCCGTACGTCGTGAGCACGAACCCTGCCCCAGGCCCGTCCGCCGGCTCGTCCCCGGGCCCATCTCCCGGCCCGGCCACCAGGTCGGCCACCGAGCGACGGCCGCCGTGGAAGCGCCGGACCGGGACGCCGGGCGCGAACCGCGCGATCTCGCTCTCCCAGTTGCCGAGCAGGCTGGCGGGGCAGACGACCAGCGTCGGCCCGGCCCCCGGGCGCGCCGCCCGGTGCAGGTGCAGCGCGATCAGGGTGACGGTCTTGCCCAGACCCATGTCGTCGGCGAGGCAGGCGCCCAGGCCGAGGTCGGTGAGCTCGGTCAGCCAGGTGAGCCCCTGGAGCTGGTAGCCGCGCAGCGTGGCCGAGAGACCCGCCGGCGCCGGCACCGTCGCGCGCCCGGCCGCGGTGAGCAGCCGCTCGCGCACCCCCAGCAGGCTCGCCCCCACCACCACCGGGGTCTCCTCGGGGGCCTCGGCGCCCCCGGCCGGCCCGACCTCCAGCACGCCGGTGAGCGCGGCGGCGATCGCCTGCGCCGGCGGCACGGTCCTGATCAGTCGGCGCCTGGCGCGGCGCGCCACCGCCGGGTCGACGACCGTCCAGCCCCCGCGCAGCCGCATCACCGGGGACGCCGAGGCGGCCAGCTGCGTCATCTCCTCCTCGGTCAGCGGCTCGCCGTCGAGGGCGACCTGCCAGCGGAACGCGAAGAGCTCCTCGGCCCCCAGCAGCCCCTTGACCAGCTCGCCCTCGCGGGGGGTCGGGGCCCGGTCCAGCTCGGCCCGGGTGGTCAGGTCGCGGCCCAGGGACCTCGGCCAGAGCACGTCGACGCCGCGCGCCGCCAGCGCCGCGACGCCCTCGTCGAGCAGGCTGACCAGCTCGTCGGTGTCCAGGGTGATCTCGTCGGGCACCCCGCGGTCCAGCAGCCGGTCCAGCAGCCGGTCGAGGACCGGCCAGGCCTCCGCGGCCGCGCGCAGCGCGATCGAGGCGTGGGTGCGGGCGCGGTCGCCGAAGCCGTGCACCTCGCCGTCCTCGGTCCACAGCAGCGCGGCGTCGCACACGTGCAGCGGGTCCTCGACGTCGTGGGCCTGCAGCACCAGCCGGACCGCGCCGGCGACCAGCTCCTCCTCGTCGGCCTCGACCCGCAGCGACAGCCCGACCAGCTGGGGTCGCCGGGCGGCCGCGTGCTGGCGCTCGAGGCGCTCGCGCAGCCGCTCGGTGAACGCGGGACGGCTCGTGGTGGCCCCCGACCCGGTGGTCGGCCGGGTGCCCGGGGCGGTGGGCCGCCGGGGGGACGGGGCGCTGCGGGGCATCGCGTCGGCGACGGCGTCCAGCACCCGGCGCACCAGCGCCTCGGCCTCCTCGACGCCCACCGCCTCGTGGGCCCGCGCCCGCGCCAGCATCCGCACCCGGTCCTCGTCGGCCTCGTCGAGCCCGGCCAGCCGCCATGCCGGACCCGAGCGCGCACCAGGGCCAGCACCGGGGCCCGCACCGGAGCCCGCGTCGGCCGGGGCCGGCTCGAGCCTGCCGGCCGCGACCAGCCGCATGCCCAGCAGCACCGCGCCGGAGAGCAGCGCGACGCTGGGGTGCAGGTCGTCGCGCGCGTGGGCCCGGGTGAGCACCGGCAACGCCGCCCGGACCGGCAGCGCGACCTGGCGATGCGGCCCGGTGAACTCCACGACCCCCGACCGCGGCGGGTCGCCGGCGCGGAAGGTCGCCGGACCGGTGACGGGGACGAAGCTCACGGGAGGCACCTCGGGACCGGGGACGATGGGCTCCCGACGGTAGCGACCCGCACCGACGGCCGGACGACGCGGCAGCCGGCCCGGCGTTGCGGGGCCTTTGTATCGTCGGGGCATGAGCATCCTCGACGCCAAGATCGCCCGCCTGGACGGCACCCCCGACAGCCTGGGCGGACTCACCGGCGGGGGCCCGGCGCTGCTGGTCAACGTCGCCAGCAAGTGCGGGCTCACCCCGCAGTACACCGGCCTGGAGCGGCTGCACGAGGCGTACGCCGACCGCGGCTTCGCGGTGGTCGGGCTGCCCTGCAACCAGTTCGGCGGCCAGGAGCCGGGCAGCGCCGATGAGATCGCGGAGTTCTGCTCGGCGACCTACGGGGTCACCTTCCCGATGTCGGAGAAGATCGAGGTCAACGGGCCCGGCCGACACGAGGTCTACCAGGTCCTGGTGGACACCCCGGACGAGGAGGGCCGCACCGGCGACGTCGCCTGGAACTTCGAGAAGTTCCTCCTCGACGGCGACGGGGCCGTGGTGGCGCGCTTCTCCCCGCGCGTCGAGCCGGACGACCCGCGGCTGGTCGAGGCGGTCGAGCGCCTGCTGGGCTGATCTACCGGGCTGACCTGCCGGGCTGATCTGCCGGGTTGACCGGCAGTCGTGCGGCCCCGGGTGCACGCGGGTGCACGGGGGGCCACACGACCCGGGGCTCAGCCCTCGTCGACCGTCGGGTCGCTCGAGGTCTGGTCCACGACCGCACCCGCGGGCGTGACCGTGGTCACCGCGACGGTGAAGGTGCCGGCGTCGGCGCCGAAGCAGGACTGCGGGATCCTGATCGTCACCATGCCGTTGCGACCCGAGGAGACCGCGGCGTGCAGGCGCTGGCAGTCCACCGGCGTCGCCACGGTCGTGGTCGGGTCGGTGGCGTCGGGCGCGCTGGTCTCGAGCGTCGCGCCGACCCGGTGGCCGTGACCGCTCTCGACGGTGCGCGCCACGTAGGTGGCGGCGCCCTCGGTGGCCGAGGTCAGCGTGGCCACCACATGGGTGCGGCCGGCCGAGGCCTTCTTCAGCTTGGTCTGGATCGTCAGCGCCTTGCCGGTGTTGCGGACCGTGACCTTGGTGATGTCGCCGGCGGGCGCGGCGTCACCGGCCTTGTCCTTGACCGAGTCGCTGTCGGCCCAGGCGCCACCGGCAGTGAGGACCAGCGAGCCGGTCAGCAGGCCGGCGGCGAGCAGGGTGGAAGGGTGCATGTGGGGAACCTCCGCGAGATGAGTGCCGCCCCCGTTCGGCGGTGGGTCGGACTGGTCGGCGCCGGAGCGCCCGGCCCGGTATCGACCGGGCTCTCCCCATGTCTTCGGCACGCCGAGGTCAGGACTGAAGGGCCAGCGCCAGCGGAAGCACCTCGGTGGCCCCCGCGCGGCGCACCGCCCGCGCCGCCATCGTGAGGGTCCAGCCGGTGACCACCAGGTCGTCGACCAGCAGCACCGGCCCGGCGGGCATGGCGCCGACCAGGTTGAAGCGGCGGCCCACCGCCGCGACCCGCTGGGCGGAGTTCATCGCGCCCTGGCCGGGCCCGACGGACGGGTCGACGATCGCGAACCGGCCGGCCACCGGCACCCGCAGGTAGCGGGAGAGGCCGTCGGCCAGGTCGGCGGTCAGCTGCGGCCGGGTCGCCGACTCCACCACCGCGATGCCCTCGACCCGGGGCTGCCAGTCGCCGAGCACCTCGACCACCGCCCGCACCAGCGGCACCGGAACCGGCCCGTCCTCGGCGTCCGGGCGGAACAGCGCGCGCAGCGCGGGCCCGTGCCCGAGGTCGGTGAGCCGGGCGACCGCGCGGCCCTCGGCCGCCGCCTCGGTGATCTTGCCGCGCAGGTCCACCCCGAGGTTGGCAAGCGCGGTCGGCCACATCTTCCGCGGCTCCACGACCACGCCCGGCCGGGCCAGCCGGGCGCCCGCCTCCTCGACGGCCGCCGCGGAGACGTCGGTGGACAGCTCGAGGCCGCCGCAGTTGTCGCAGCGCCCGCACGGCTGCGCGGCCGGGTCGTCGAGCTGGTCGCGCAGGAACGCCATCCGGCACCGGTCGGTGTCGAGGTAGTCCAGCATCGCCTGCTGCTCCCGGGACCGGGACTCGGCCACCCGGCGGTAGCGCGGCTCGTCGTACACCCACTCCTGGCCGGTCGCCTCCCAGCCGCCGCGGACCCGGCGGACCGCGCCGTCGACGTCGAGCACCTTGAGCATCGTCTCCAGCCGGGTGCGGTTCAGCTCGACCCTCGTCTCCAGGGCGGCGGTGCTCATCGGCCGGCCCTCCTCGGCCAGCACCTGCAGCGTCTGGCGGACCAGCTCCTCGCGCGGGAAGGCCAGCGAGCCGAAGTAGGCCCAGATGTCGCGGTCCTCGGTCGAGGGCAGCAGCACGACGGTGGCCTCGTCGATGCCGCGCCCGGCGCGGCCGACCTGTTGGTAGTAGGCGACCGGGGAGGACGGCGCTCCCATGTTGACGACGAAGCCGAGGGTGGCGTCGAAGCCCATGCCGAGCGCGCTGGTGGCCACCAGCGCCTTGACCCGCCCGGCCGCGAGGTCCTGCTCCAGCGCGTGCCGCTCGGTGGTCTCGGTCTGGCCGGAGTACGCCGCGACGTGGTGCCCGCGCGAGCGCAGGTAGTCGGCGATCTCCTGGGTGGCGGCCACCGTGAGGCAGTAGATGATCCCGGAGCCCGGCTGCTCGGCGAGGTGGTCGGCGAGCCAGGCCAGCCGCTGCTCGGCGGTCTTGAGCCGGACCACGCCGAGCCGCAGCGACTCCCGGTCGAGGGAGCCGCGCAGCACCAGCACCTCGTCGTGCTCGGCGTGGCCCTGGGCCACGGCGCGCGAGACGCCCAGCTGCTCGGCCACGTCGGCGGTGACCCGGGCGTTGGCGGTCGCGGTCGTGGCCAGCACCGGGATGCCGGCCGGAAGGTCGGCCAGGAGCGTGCGGATCCGTCGGTAGTCGGGACGGAAGTCGTGGCCCCAGTCGGAGATGCAGTGCGCCTCGTCGACCACCAGCAGGCCGCAGGTGGCCGCCAGCCGGGGCAGCACCTGGTCGCGGAAGCCGGGGTTGTTCAGCCGCTCGGGACTGACGAGCAGCACGTCCACGTCGCTGGCGCGGATCGCCTCCTGGACCGGCTCCCACTCCTCGGTGTTGGTGGAGTTGATGGTGACCGCGCGGATGCCGGCCCGCTCGGCGGCCGCGATCTGGTTGCGCATCAGGGCCAGCAGCGGCGACACGATCACGGTCGGCCCGGCGCCGGCCTCACGCAGCAGCAGCGTGGCGACGAAGTACACCGCGGACTTGCCCCAGCCGGTCTTCTGCACGACCAGGGCCCGGCGCCGGTCGACGGCCAGCGCCTCGATCGCGGTCCACTGGTCCTCGCGCAGCCGGGCCTCGGCGCGCCCCTCACGGACACCGACCAGCGCCCGCAGGTGCGCCTCGGCGCGCTCGCGGGCCTGCTCACGGGTCAGCTCGGGGCGCTGCTCGGGGGCCTGCTCGTGGACGGGGCTCGACGGCGGGGTCATGGCGCCCTGTCTACCAGCGGGCGGCGACACCGGCCGCGGCCCCTCCACGGGCGGGACCCCGACCGGTCGGGGGCCCCTCAGGCCGCGGGCCCGCGACCGCGGACGTCGGCGACCGACTCCATGGCCTGCCGCAGCTCGGCCAGCCAGTCACCCTCGTGCTGCCCGACCAGCCGCACGCACCAGGCCAGCGCGTCGGAGCGGGACTTGGCCACGCCGGCGTCGACCAGCGTGTCCAGCACCATGCGCTGCGGCTGGCGCAGCCGGGTCATCACCGGCGCGGCGACGTGGGTCCACAGCTCCTCGCGCTCGCCGACCCGGACACCCCAGGAGACCTTGCGCTCGAACCGGTGCTCGGCCTCGCGCGCGATCTCCATCCGGCGCTCCCGGGTGTCCTCCCGGAACGCCCGGGACCGGCCGGCCCGCGCCTCGGCCAGCTCGACCTCGGAGACGTCCTCGCCCGCCGGCACGTCGGCCACGGTCAGCAGCACCGTGACCTCCTCGCGGTCCACCGTCACCCGGGGCCGCTCGACCATCCACTCCTCGGGCAGGCGGCCGGTGAACCAGCCACGGACCCGCTCCACACTCTCGCTCGTAATCATGTAATCAGTATTACTCCGCAACGCAAGGCCGGGCCTGGCCCGCCCCGGCCTGCTCGCGGGGCGGGCTCAGGGCCCGGAGGCGGCTAAACCCTGACCCACTGGACGAGACCGTGGACGTGGGCGAGCGCTGCCTGAAGGGCAGGTGTCACGGCGAGGGCGGGGGCGACGCGGAAGTGTTCGTGATCATCGCGTCGAGCGCAGCGTGGGCTGGCTCCTCTCTGCAGCCGTCAAGCGGTGATAGCGGCGTTGATTCTGTCGACCAGCGTGCGGCCGTCGTCGACCGACAGGTACAGCCGAGCGAACGGCGCCTTCGAGTCGAGCTCGATCACGATCGTTTGGCCGCCCCGCCGGACGTTCCAGTAGGTCCGCTGCCCGTCGCGGAAGAAGGTGCCGACCCACTTCACGTTCGGCAACGCTAGGCCTGGCGCCCGCAGTCCCTTGCCGGAGTAGAAGGCCTCTGGGTCGTAAGTCGCGCCGCGCACCTGCGCCAGCGGCACCTCGATCCGCCGGCGCAAGCCCCACAGCTTGTCGAGGCCACGGGGCCTTACGACCAGCTGATCGCCGGTGAGGGTCACGTCGTTGCGCATGTCAGTCGTCCTTCGTCTCGTCCATCAGGGCGCGGGTCAGCAAGCGTCGGCCCAGGTCGGTCGCGGTCACGCCGTGCCGGCTCAAGTGCCTCGCGAGGAGGGCCCGGATCTCCTCGTCGCGAGGGGCCAGCTCGAGCAATGCGACGAGCACCAGGTCGGTCGTGTCCTCGCCTTCCGGATGCTCGTCCAGGCGCCGGCGCAGGCAGCTGATGAACAGCCCCCGCTTGCTGCCGAACGCCTGATAGAGGCTCCCGCGGTGCAAACCCGTGGCCCCCACCAGCTCCTCGATCGAGGTGCCCTCGTAGCCAGCCCGCAAGAAGGCCCCTGCGGACTGGTCGAGAACCACACCCTCGTCGTAGCCGCGCTGCCTTCCCATATGGGACAGCGTATTAGATAACCGACCGTTCGTTCAACAAAACGATGACGCGATCGACCTGTCGCGGCCGAGCACCTGCCCAGCGTGCTCGCCTGAGCCGAGGAGGAGCAGTGGTCGATGACCGCCACAGTGGTGGAACATGGATGCCTCAATAGGCGGGTTGATCAGCGGCGATACTGACTCGTTCGGCTCAGGCGGCCTCGGGCTCGCCGTCGAGGTCGTAGTGGGGGTGCCGGTGCAGCTCCTGGACGTCCTGCTTGGTCGCGGTCAGGTAGACCACCAGGGCCAGGATCACGGCGAGGAAGACGAAGCTGGTGGCGGTCGTCCCGATGCCGAGCCCGCCGTCGGCCTTCGTCTGCGAGAGCAGGTCGCCGATCGAGGCACCCAGCGGCCGGGTCATCACGTAGACGGCCCAGAAGGCCAGTACGGCGTTGATGTGGAAGCCGTAGAACGCGATCGCGACCAGCACGATCACGCCGGCGAAGAGCGCGAGCGAGGTGCCGTAGCCCAGCCCGAACTGCTCCCCGATCAGGTCCCCGGTCGCCGTGCCGAGCGCGAAGGTGAACAGGATCGCCAGCCAGTAGAAGGCCTCCCGACGCCGGCTGACCACCGAGTGGATCGACAGCGTGCGCTCCACGGCGTACCAGCCGGTGAACGTGGCCGCGAGCAGGAGGCCGAACACGATCGTGCTGTCGATCAGCGGGACGCCGAGCCCGTCGGTGAGGTTGTCGGTGATCAGGGTGCCGACCACGCTGATCAGCACGACGGTGAGCCAGTAGACCGGCGCGAGGTAGCGCTCCAGCGAGAACTGCACGGCCAGCACGACCACGAAGAGCACGCTCATCACGGCCGTGGTGTTGGTCAGGCCGAAGCCGAGGGTCTCGTTGAGGTAGTCCGCGGCGGTCTCACCGACGGTGGTCGCGAGCACCTTGATGATCCAGAAGATCGCGATGACCTCGGGGACCTTGTTCAGGGTCACCCCGGGCCGCAGGGTCAGGCGCGGGTCGTTCGTGGTCATGGTCATGGTGACCACGATGGCGGCCGGGACCTGCCGGACTCCTGACTGCGAGGCTCACTCCCCGCCCGGCAGCTCCACCTCGAAGCAGCCGCCCGGCCCGGGCAGCGCCCGCACGCTGCCGCCGACGGACTCCACGAGCCGGCCCACGACGGCCAGGCCCAGCCCCGCCGTGCCGCCGCCCTCGCCCCGGTGGCCGGGGCGGAAGACCTGGTCCACCTCCGCGGCCGCCAGCCCGGGGCCGTCGTCGTGGACGGCCACCACCACCCGGGTGCCCCGGCGCTGCGCGTCGAGCTCGACCCTGCTGCGCGCGTGCCGGGCGGCGTTGTCGAGCAGCGGCGTGAGCGCGGCCCGCACCACCGCGGGTGCGGCCGCCGCGACCAGCCCGGCGGGGACCGGGCGCACCCGCACCTCGACCGGGTACGCCGCGTCGCGGGCGACCGCGGCCAGCACCCGGGCCATCTCGCAGGTGGCCTCCCGGTCGTGTCGCGACCGGGCCGCGTCCAGCATCGAGCCGACCACGCCGTCGAGCCGCCCGGCGGCCTCGACGATCGCCCGGAGCGACTCCTCGCCGGCCGGCCCGGCGGTCGCGAGCGCCAGCTCGGCCTCGGCCCGGATCACCGCCAGCGGCGTGCGCAGCTCATGGGCCATCTCGTCGGAGAGCCGGCGCTCGGTGTGCAGCGCGTCCGCGATCCGGTCGAGCATGTGGTCCAGGGTCTGGCCCAGCTCGGTGATCTCGTCGACCGGCGGCCCGAGGCCGAAGCGGCGGTCGAGGTCGTGCTCCTCCCAGTCCTGGGCGCTGCGCACCATCGAGTGCACGTGACCCAGGGCGTGCCGCGCGGCCTCCCACGCCGCGACGCCGGCCGCCAGCACGGTCAGCAGGCCGAGCACCGACGAGAGCCAGAGGCCGCGCCGCTCCGCATGCTCGTACGGCGTGAGGTCGACGCCGGCCACCACCGTGGCGACGGGGCGGCCCTGGGCCACCACCGGCCGGGCCACCAGCCGGATCTGCTCGCCGATCGAGGCCGTGGCGGCGACCGGCCGGGCGCCCAGCCGGGTGATCGCGCCCGCGTCGCCGGCCGGCAGCCGGCCGTCGACCAGCCGCCCGTCGGCCCCGAAGACCCACACGTCCCGGTCGAGGGCGTTGGGGCCGGACTCCAGCACCCGCACCTGCCCGTCGGCGACGCGGACGGTGCCGGCGACCGCCGCGGCCCTGGCCCGGGCCACCTCGGTGGCGTCGGTGTCGTTGACGCGAGCGAGGTAGACCTGCAGCAGCACGACCACCGCGGCGACGACCAGCGCCGTGATCACCATGGTGACCGCGACCAGGCGGGTCCGCAGCCGCCCGCGGACCCGCGCACCACCCGGCCCGCGGGTCAGCGCCATGCGTAGCCGACCCCGTGCACGGTCGCGATCCGCGGTCCGCCCTCGGGGAGCTCGGCGAGCTTGGCCCGGACCCGCCGCACGTAGGAGTCGAGCGTGTTGTCGGAGACCATCGCCCCGTCCGGCCAGCCGGCCGCCACCAGCGCGCGGCGGCGGACGACCTCACCCGGGGTCCCCATCAGCCGGGCGAGGACCGCGAACTCCGTCGGCGTCAGCGCCACCGAGACGCCCTCGTGCTCCACCGCATGGGTGGTGGCGTCGAGGGTGGGGCCCTGCGGCACCGGCCGCTGGGCCCGCGCCCGGCGCTCGAGCACCCGCAGCCGGGCCATCAGCTCGGCGAGCTCGAAGGGCTTGCCGAGGTAGTCGTCGGCGCCGGCCTCGAAGCCGGCGACCTTGTGGTGCACGCCGCCCCGGGCGGTGAGCATCAGCACCGGGGCCGCGACACCGTTGGCCTTCAGCGCCAGGCACACGTCCCGGCCGTCGATGTCGGGCAGCCCGAGGTCGAGGACCACGACGTCGGGGCCACGGCCGGTGAACGCCCGCAGCGCCTCGGCCCCGGTGGCCACCGCGACCACGTCGTACCCCTCGGCCTTCAGCGCGCGGACGAGGACCGACCGCAGCTGCCGGTCGTCCTCGCAGACGCCGATCGTGGTCACGTCACCAGATCCGGACCCGGTCCTCCGGGTCGAGCCACAGACCGTCGCCCTCGGTGCTCTCGAAGACCTCGTGGAACTCGGCGAGGTTGCGCACGATGTTCGCGCGGAACTCCGCCGGGCTGTGCGGGTCGACGGTCAGGAACTGCAGCGCCTGCTCCTTGCGGCGCTTGGTGCGCCAGCAGAACGCCCAGTTCATGAACAGCCGCCGGCGCTCCTCGACCGACGCCTCGCCGCCCTGCGAGAGGAGGTAGGCGGTGTGGCCGATCGTCAGGCCGCCCAGGTCGCCGATGTTCTCGCCGACCGTCAGCGCGCCGTTGACGTGCTCCCCGGGCAGGTCGCGCGGCTCGAAGGCGTCGTACTGCTCGATCAGCTTCTTCGACTTCACCTCGAAGGCGGCCTTGTCGTCGGGGGTCCACCAGTCGTTGAGGTTCCCCTGCCCGTCGTACTGCGCGCCCTGGTCGTCGAAGCCGTGGCCGATCTCGTGGCCGATGACCGCGCCGATGCCGCCGTAGTTCTCGGCCGGGTGCGCGTCGGGGCTGAAGAACGGCTTCTGCAGGATGCCCGCGGGGAAGCAGATCTCGTTGGTGCCGGGGTTGTAGTAGGCGTTGACCGTCTGCGGGAGCATGAACCACTCGTCGCGGTCGACCGGCGCACCGATCTTGGCCAGCTGGCGGTCGGTCTCGAACGCCGACGCGGCCGCGACGTTGCCGAGCAGGTCGTCGGGCCGGACCTGCAGCGCGGAGTAGTCGCGGAACTCCTGCGGGTAGCCGATCTTGGGGTTGAAGGTCTCGAGCTTCTCGTAGGCCCGCTGCTTGGTCTCCTCGGTCATCCAGTCCAGCCGGGAGATCGAGTCGCGGTAGGCGGCGAGCAGGTTCGCGACCAGGTCGTCCATCATCGCCTTCGAGGCCGGCGGGAAGTGCCGGGCGACGTACTCCTTGCCGACCGCCTCGCCGATCGAGGACTCCACCAGCGCCACCCCGCGCTTCCAGCGGGCCCGTAGCTCGGGGGTGCCGTTGAGGGTGCGGCCGTAGAAGTCGAAGTTGGTCTCGACGAAGTCGTCGGTGAGGTACGGCGCGGCCGAGCGCAGCACGTGGACCAGCATCCAGGCCCGCCACTGCTCGATCGGGACCTCGTCGAGGACCGTGGAGAGGTGCTCGAAGAACGACGGCTGGCGCACGCACGCCTCGGCGAGGGTCCGGTCGTTGCCGCCGAGGTTGGTGACGTAGGCGTCCCAGTCGAAGGACGGGCACATCGCCCGGATCTGTTCGGCCGTGCGCAGGTTGTAGGTCTTCTGGACGTCGCGGGTCTCGGCGCGCTCCCAGTGGCCGCGGGCCAGCCGGGTGTCGATGTCGAGCACGGTCGCGGCCTTGCCGGCCGGGTCCTCGATCTCGGCGAGGGTCAGCAGCGCGGTGAGGTAGGCGACGTACTTCTCCCGGACCTCGGCGAACTTGTCCTCGCGGTAGTAGGACTCGTCGGGCAGGCCGAGGCCGCCCTGGCCGAGGTGGAACAGGTAGCGGTCGGAGTCCTTGGCGTCGGTGTCGACGTAGGAGCCGAACAGGCCGTGGCCGCCGAGCCGCTCGAACTCCCCGAGGAACGCGGCGAGGTCGCGCACGTCGCGCAGGGCCGCGACCGCGTCGAGCAGCGGCCGGGCGGGGCGCAGGCCGAGCCGGTCGATCGCCTGGGTGTCCATGAAGGAGGCGTAGAGGTCCCCGATCTTGCGGGCGTCCTCGGACAGGCCCTCCTCGCCCCGGGTGACGGCCTCGCCGAGCGACTCGATGATCGCGCGGACCTGCTCCTCGGCGGCGTCGGCGAGCTGCACGAACGGGCCCCAGCTCGACCGGTCGGACGGGATCTCCGTCTCGTCCAGCCAGCGTCCGTTCACGTGGCCGAACAGGTCATCCTGCGGCCGGATGTCGGGGTTCATGCCCGAGCGGGCGTCATCGAGGATCGTCACGGTGCCGACCCTAACCGAGCCGACCGAGCCGACCGAGACGACCGCGACGGCGGCGCGGGCGCGGCGGCGGGGTGGATGGCCTCTTCCTGCGCTTGATGGGCGTTGCAACGGCCCCCCACCGAGGGGATCCCCGGCTGGCCGGGGATTCCTGCAGCCCGCCCGCTCAGTCGCGGACCCGCACCACCGACTTGCCCAGCGTCCGGCGCTGCTCCATGTCGCTGAGCGCGCGGCCGAACTCCTCGAGGGCGAAGGTCGCGCCGACCGGGGGGCGCACCACGCCGCGCTCCATCATCGGCACCAGCGCCTGCCACTGGTCGGCCATGTAGCCCGGGCGGACCATCGCGTAGGCGCCCCAGCCGACGCCGCGCACGTCGACGTTGTTGAGCAGCAGCCGGTTCACCTTGACCTGGGGGATGCCCTGGCCGGCGGCGAACCCGACGACCAGCAGCCGGCCCTGGGGCGCGAGCACCCGCAGCGAGTCGGTGAACACTTCCCCGCCGACCACGTCGACGACGACGTCGACGCCCACCCCGGCGGTCAGCGCCATCGCCGCGTCCTTGAAGCCGTCGAGCAGGACGACGTCGTCCGCGCCGGCCCGCTCGGCGACCCCCGCCTTTTCCCGGGTGCTGACCACGGCGATGGTCCGGGCGCCGTACCCCCTGGCGACCTGGATCGTGGCGGTGCCGACGCCACCGGCCGCGCCGTGCACCAGCACGGTCTCCCCCGAGCGGAGCTGGCCGCGCTCGGCCAGCGCGAACTGGGCGGTCAGGTAGTTCATCGGCAGCGCGGCGCCCTCGTCGAACGAGACCCCGTCGGGCAGGGGGAACGTCGACATCGCCGGCGAGGCGACCCGCTCCGCGGCCCCGCCGTACGGCCCGACCCCGGCGACCCGCTGGCCCTCGGTGAACCCGCCGGCGCCGGACTCGGCGGGGCGCAGCACGGTGCCGGCGAAGTCCACGCCGAGCGTGAACGGCGGCTCCGGCTTGAGCTGGTACTCCCCCCGGCTCAGCAGCAGGTCGGGGAAGGAGACCCCGACCCGGTGCACCTCGACCAACACGTCGTCCGGGCCGGGCGTCGGCTCGTCCACCTCCCGGACCTGGACGTCGGCGGGACCGGTGGGGCTGAGGACCTGGACGGCGCGCATGCCCCGGACGCTACCGGGGGTGCGGTCGGCGGGAGCCCGCCGGACGGGTCGTCAGCGGGGCTTGACCAGCGCGTTCATCTCGAAGTGCATCGGGTCGGTGTAGTGCCAGTCGCCGCCCCAGGTGAAGCCCCACTTCTCGAAGATCGCCACCACGGTGCGGTCCATCTCGCCGGCGGTGCCGCGCTGGTTACCGGGCACGTTGAGGTCCAGCGCGAGCCCGAAGGAGTGGTTGGACAGCGAGGTGGTGCCGGCGATGAAGCGGGGGTAGTAGCAGCCGGCGTACTCCTGCGGGTGGATCTTCGAGGCCAGGCCGCGGTCGACGACCTCCTGCAGCGCCGCCCGCAGCTGCGGGAAGATCAGCCGGTTGCAGGTGACGTCGCCGAGGATCGGGACCGGCGCGGTGGTGATGTGGCTGCGCACCCAGGCCGGGTCGGGCGCGATGTGGCCGCCGCCGAGCACCGTGTAGTTGAAGGTCCCGACCGCGTCGGCCACGGTGCCGACCAGCAGCGCCGTCTGCTGCACGCTGGTGTCCAGCCCCTTGCGGGCCACGACGTCGGTGAGCTGCACCGACGCCCCGCCGCCCGCGATCCGCTCGATCGGCTTGCGCATCGACTCCGGGGAGGCCAGCCCCGTGGTCACCAGCAGCGCGTTGTCGGGCTGCATGCCGAGGGGCTCGATCCAGGTGTCGTTGACCACCGCGTCGACCTCGGGGGTCTGCGGCGCCCAGGCCCCCACGTGCAGCTGCGGGGCGTCCTTGCCGCTGCCGAGCCGGACGTAGTCCTGCTTGTCGGTGGGCAGCTTGCCCCGCAGCCCGGGCCGCAGCGCCACCTCGCCGCCGGCGACCCGGGCCCACACCTGGCGGGTCTCGGCGGAGGCGTACGGCGTGAAGTTGCGGTACGTCGCCGGGTCGACCGCCGCCACGGTCAGCGCCTTGTTCTCGATCACGACCTGGCCCATGGCCATCGGCTCGACCCGGGTCACGCCCTTGAGGTGCTTGATCGCCCGGACCATGTCGGGGCGCAGCGTGCGGGTGCTGTAGACGATCAGGTCGGCGATCCCCACCTGGCCGGTGCGCGGGCCGGGCGGGTCCACGGCGTGCGCGGGGTCGGCGACCGGCGGCGCGCTCGCGCTCGCCGACCCGGTCGCGGAGGGGGACGTGGACGTGCCGGTCGAGGTGCCGGTGCCGGTCGCGGGGCCGGTCGCGGGGCCGGTCGCGGGGCCGGTCGAGGTGGTGGCCGGGTCGCCCGGGTCCTCGGCCTGGGTGGTCGCGCAGGCCGCGGTCAGCGCCAGCACAGCCAGCACCGCCGGCAGCCACCGCGCCGCCGTACGCCCTCCGCGCATGGCTCTCCCTCCCCGTGCCGTTCAGGGTATGACGCCCCACCTCACCCGGCTGCCCGGGTCACTACCCTGTGACCCTCCCGTTCACGCCCCCGAGGTTGGTCATGGTCCACGTCGCCCCACCCCGGCCGGGGTCCCCGCCCGGCCACTACGTCCTCACGCTGGCCTGCCCGGACCGGCCCGGCATCGTGCACGCGGTCTCCGGCTTCCTCGTCGGCCACGGCGGCAACATCGTGGAGAGCCAGCAGTTCGGCGACCAGCTCGAGGGCCGCTTCTTCATGCGGATCTCGTTCGTGCTCGCGCCCGGCGCGCCCGACCTGGCCACCCTGCGCACCGACTTCGCGCCGATCGCCCGTGAGTTCGGCATGGACGTCGAGCTGCGCGACGCCGCGGCGCCGTACCGCACCCTGGTCATGGTCTCCGGGCACCTGCACTGCCTCAACGACCTGCTCTTCCGGGCCAGCACCGGCTCGCTCGGCGTCGAGATCGCCGGCGTGGTGTCCAACCACACGGTCGCGGAGCCGCTGGTGCGCTCCTGGGACGTGCCGTTCCACCACGTCCCGGTCACCGCGGACACCAAGCCGCAGGCCGAGGCCGAGCTGCTGCGGCTCGTCGACGAGCTCGACGTGCACCTGGTGGTGTTGGCCCGCTACATGCAGGTGCTCTCCGACCACCTGTGCCGCAGCCTGTCGGGCCGGGTGATCAACATCCACCACTCGTTCCTGCCGAGCTTCAAGGGCGCCAAGCCCTACCACCAGGCGTTCGACCGCGGCGTCAAGCTGGTCGGGGCGACCGCGCACTACGTCACCGCGGACCTCGACGAGGGGCCGATCATCGAGCAGGACGTCATCCGCGTCGACCACGGCTACGACCAGGAGGCGCTGGTCGCCGCCGGCCGCGACGTCGAGGCGCAGGTGCTGTCGCGGGCGGTGCGCTGGCACGCCGAGTCGCGGGTGCTGGTCAACGGGCACAAGACCGTCGTCTTCCGCTGACCGCGCCGCCCGGGTCGGGGGGCGCGGGGGCGCGGGGGCGCGGGGGCGCGGGGGCCGTTAGGGTCGCCGCGCTGCGCCCGGGAGGTCAGGGTCGCCGCCCGACCACCCGCGTTCGGATGGTCAGCCACGAGACCAGCCCGCCGAGGGCGAGCAGCCCGGCGCAGGCGAGGATCGCCGAGCGGTACGCCGGGTCGAGGGTCAGCGGGTCGGCGTACTCGCTGCCCGAGAGGCCCACCGCGACCGGGAGCGCGGCCACCGCGAGCAGCGAACCGGTGCGCGCCACGGCGTTGTTGACCCCGCTGGCGATGCCGGCGTGCTCCGCGGGCGCCGCGGCCAGCACCGTCGCGGTCAGCGGCGCCACCATCAGCGCCAGCCCCAGCCCGAAGACCGTGAGGCCCGGCAGCACGTCGGTCGTGTAGCGCACCTCGGGTCCGACCCGGAGCAGCAGCAGGCTCCCCGCAGCCATCACCAGCGGGCCGAGCGTGAGGGGGATCCGCGGCCCGGTGCGGGCCGCGAGCCGGCCGCCGCGGGCGGCCAGCAGCAGCATGCACACGGTGATCGGGAGCGTGGACAGCCCGGCGGCCAGGGGGCCGTAGCCGCCGACCACCTGCAGCTGCAGCACGAGGAAGAACAGCAGCGCGCCGAGCGCGGCGTAGGCCAGCACCGTCAGCCCGTTCGCGGCACTGAAGGTGCGGTCGGCGAAGATGCCCAGCGCCAGCATCGGGTGGTCGCTGGTCCGCTCGCGCAGGACGAACCCGGCCGCGGCGAGGACCGCCAGCGCCACCGCCCACGCCATCCCCGGATCACCCCACTGGACCAGCGCGTAGGTCGCGCCCCCGAGCGCCAGCGTGGCGAGCACCGCCCCGGGGACGTCGAACCGGTCCGGCGCGCCGGGGTCCCGGGTCTCCGGGACGTGCCGGCGGGCGACGACGACGGTGACCACCGCCACGGGCAGGTTGACCAGGAAGATCCACCGCCACGAGGCGAGCTGGACCAGCCCGCCGCCCACCAGCGGGCCGAGCGCGGCCGCGATGCTGCCGAGCCCCGACCACGAGCCGATCGCCTCGGCGCGGTCCTCGGCGTCGAACGCGCCCTGGATCATCGCCAGGCTGCCCGGCGTCAGCAGCGCCGCCCCGGCCCCCTGCACGATCCTGGCCACGACCAGCGCCCCGGGGGTCGGCGCCAGGCCGCAAGCCAGGGAGGCGAGCGCGAACCACACCGTGCCGATCACGAAGACGCGGCGCCGGCCGAACCGGTCCCCCAGCGACCCGCCGAGCAGGATCAGGCTCGCGAGCGCGAGCAGGTAGCCGTCGGTGATCCACTGCAGCTGCGCGAGGCTCGCGCCGAGGTCCCGGCCGACCGTGCGCAGCGCGACGTTGACCACCGTGCCGTCCAGCAGCACCATGCCCGAGCCCAGCACCGCGGCGGCGACCACGTAGCGACCGGCGGGGGTGCCGGCCCGCACCGGTGCGGGGTGGTCGGCGGGCGTCACGGGCCCAGTCTGCTCCCGAGTCGGGCGGGCGGCGTCCGGGAGCGGTACGGCGGTCTCAGCGCAGCACCCGGGCCGCGATCCAGGCGATGTCGTCGGCGGTCCGTCCGGGCGGACCGGAGGGCTGCATCACGTGGCTGAGCACCACGCGCACGACCATGTCGATCGCGGCCTCGAGGTGCGCCTCGTCGAGGTCGAGCCGGTACGCCGCGATCCGCTGCCCGATCACCAGCTTGGCCGCCGCGAGCAGCGACTCGGCGTGCGTGGTGAGCAGCGGCAGCAGCTCGGTGTCCGCGCCATGGGTGGCGGAGACGACCGCGTGCAGCAGCCGGTTGTCCTGGGCCAGCTCGAGCACCCCGCGGGCGGCGGCCCGGATCGCCTCGACCAGGTCCCCGGGACCGTGCTCCGGGCGCGCGTCGAACGCCTCCGTCACCACCCCGAGGAACCGGTCCAGCTCGTGCAGGATCATCGCCTCGGCCAGCCCGGCCTTGGTGCCGACCTCGTTGTAGACGGTCTGCCGGCTCACGCCGACCCGCTCCGCCACGGTCCCCATCGTGACCCGCGCCCACCCGAGCTCCAGGGTCAGCGCCACACCGACGTCGACGACGCGCTCGCGCATGGTCGGGACGGAGGCGTGCGCGGCGGCGGTGGTCACGCCCCCAGTCTAGGAAGGCCGGTACGCCGGGTCGGGTCCCGAGCCCGCGGGGCGTTCGTCCCTGCCCTCGGGCGGCGGGGGCGGCCGAGAGTGGGGAGCACCAGCCGACGACTCCCCGGAGGAACACACATGAAGCCTCGACTGACGGCCGCCGCGGCGGCCCTGCTGCTCACCGGCACCGCGCTCGCCACCCCGGGGCCGGCGCAGGCCGCGGCACGTCCCGGCGCCGGCGACCGCAGCCTCGCGACGGTGCTCGCCGCCGACGGCCACCACTTCGACAAGAATCCGCACGACTTCGACGTGCTCGACAAGCTGGTGACCCGGGTCCTGACCCGCAAACCGGACAGTCGGCTGGCGATCCTCACCGACGGCTCGCGACGCCTCACCGCGTTCCTGCCCACCGACGGGGCGATGCGGCGCACGATCTCCGACATCAACGACCGCCACTACGGCTCGGAGCGGCAGGTCTTCCGCGGGATCTGGAGCACCGCAGGCCTGAGGGGCACCGAGCGGGTCCTGCTCTACCACCTGGTCCGCGGTGCGACCCTCACCTACGCGCAGGCCCGGAAGGCGGCGCCGACCAGCCTGCGGACCATGCAGGGGGGGTCCGTGGACGTCCGGAAGCGGCACGGCCGGCTGCTGCTCCACGACCACAACCCGGCCTCGCCGAACGCGCGGGTGATCCCCGCCCTGCGGGACATCAACGCGGGCAACCGGCAGATCGCGCACGGGATCAGCTGGGTGATCAGTCCTGACTGAGGGCGCCCGGTCGGCACGGCGCGTCAGGCGGCGCCCACCTCGCGCTCGAGCGGCACGAAGTCGACCTTCTCCCGCACCCCGCAGTCGGGGCAGCACCAGGTGTCGGGGATGTCGGCCCAGGCGGTGCCGGCCGCGAAGCCCTCGTGCTCGTCGCCGGCGGCCACGTCGTACACGTAGTCGCAGCTCGGGCAGCGGGCCGCGAGCACCTCCGCGACCGCCCCGGGGGTGGCGTCGGGGTGCTCATCGGCGGCCACCGGGACCGGAGGCGGGTAGGCCGCGAGGAGCCGCTCGCGCCGGTGCGGGCTGAGGTTGGCCCGGCTCAGGTCGCCGTCGAAATGGGCCAGCACCCGCGGGTCCATCACGCGTCGCCAGAGCGGCGGCACGATCGCGAGCACGATCATCCCGGCGTACCCCGTCGGCAGCACCGGGCTCTCCTCGAAGTCGCGCAGCGTCTGGTAGCGCCGGGTCGGGTTCGCGTGGTGGTCGCTGTGCCGCTGGAGGTGGTAGAGCAGCACGTTGGTGGCGATGTTGTTGGAGTTCCACGAGTGCGAGGGATCGACCCGCTCGTAGCGCCGCCGCTCGCCGACGCCGACCTTCTGCCGGAGCATCCCGTAGTGCTCCATGTAGTTGACGACCTCGAGCAGCGAGAAGCCGACGACCGCCTGGACCACGAGGTAGGGCAGGATCCCGACGCCGAGCCACGCGACCAGCGCGCCCCAGAGCACCGCCGACATCAGCCAGGCGTTGAGCACATCGTTGCCGAGACGGAACGGGTGCTGCTTGCGGCGGGCGTAGCGGCGCTTCTCCAGCCGCCACGAGCTCTTCAGCGAGCCGAGCACCGTGCGCGGCCAGAACCGGTAGAAGCTCTCGCCCATCCTGCTGCTGGCCGGGTCCTCCGGCGTCGCCACCCGGACGTGGTGACCGCGGTTGTGCTCGATGTAGAAGTGGCCGTAGAAGCTCTGGGCGAGCGCGATCTTCGACAGCCAGCGCTCGTGGCTCTCCTTCTTGTGGCCGAGCTCGTGGGCGGTGTTGATGCCGATCCCGCCGATGCAGCCGATCGAGACCGCCAGCCCCACCTTGTCCCACATCGCGAGGCCGCTCGCACCGGCCGGGCCGCCGGAGATGAGCCACATCGCCCCCACGAACCCGGCGTACTGGATCGGCAGGAAGAGGTAGGTGATCCACCGGTAGTAGCGGTCCTTCTCCAGCGCCTCGATGACGTCGTCGGGCGGGTTCGAGCGGTCCAGCCCCGCCACCAGGTCGATCGCGGGGACCACGACCAGGATCACGATCGGGCCGATCCAGAACCACACCCCCCAGCCGGTCAGCGACCACATCCCCCAGCCGACGAAGGCCAGGGAGGGCACCACCAGGCCGATCAGCCAGAGGTAGCGCTTCTTGTCCGTCCACTGCGCGGTCGAGCCGGCGGGCACGGTGCTCTTGGTGGCGGGGATCATCGGGTCGCCTTCCTGCCGAGAGGTTTACAGAACCATAGAATCTGTCAACCTCCTTGACAAGGGGTGATCGGTTGTCAAGTACGGCGACCCGGCCCGCGCCCTCCCGCTCGGCTCGCCGCCCGGACCGGGTGCGGCCGGCCGCGCCGGGTCCTGCCGCGCCTCCTGGGGTCGGTCCTTCGTTCAATTGTTTGGAGATCGACCGGCCTACTAGCCAGTAACCCCCGGAAGTCCGAGCAATTGAACGGACACCCCGCGAGCGACCGAGTTGCCTTGGCCCGCACCCGGATGGATGTTGGACCCATGACCACCAGCGACCTGCCCGTCGGCATCGACTTCGGCGGCACCGGCATCAAGGGCGCCCCGGTGGACCTGGTGGCCGGCGACTTCGCGGCGGAGCGGGTGCGGGTCCGCACGCCGCACCCCTCGACGCCGGCCGCGGTCGCTGCGGTGTTCAGCGACCTGCTGGCGCACTTCCCGGACACCCGGGGGCCGGTCGGGGTGACCGTGCCGGGCATCGTGCGGCACGGCGTGGTGCACTCCGCGGCGAACATCGACGACGCCTGGCTCGGCACCGACGCCGACCGGCTCTTCACCGACGCCACCGGCCGCGACGTGCACGTCGTCAACGACGCCGACGCGGCCGGCCTGGCCGAGGTGCGATACGGCGCGGCCCGGGGCCGCTCGGGCCTGGTCATCCTCACCACGCTCGGGACCGGAATCGGCTCGGCGCTCGTGCACGACGGCGTGCTGGTGCCGAACTCCGAGCTGGGCCACCTCGAGATCGACGGCGTGGCCGCCGAGAAGCGGGCCGCCAACAGCGTCCGCGAGGCCGAGGACCTGTCCTGGGCGGACTGGGCCGGCCGGCTGTCGAAGTACTACCGGACCCTGGAGCGGCTGTTCTCCCCCGAGCTGTTCGTGGTCGGCGGCGGCGTGAGCAAGAGGGCCGAGGAGTTCCTCCCGCTGCTCGACCTCGACACCGAGATCGTTCCGGCGACCCTGCTCAACCGGGCCGGGGTGGTGGGCGCCGCCGTCTACGCCTCCGAAGCCGGGGCCGACGGCTGAGGCGACGGCTGAGGCGACGGCTGGGGCGACGGCTGAGGCGACGGCTGGGGCGACGGCTGTGGTGACGCGGAGGGCGCAGCCTCCGCCGCCGCGAACGCCTCGACCGCCCCGCGCAGGTAGCGCTCCACGACCGCGCGCTCCTCGGGCGTGAAGGACCGGTCCAGCCGGTCGAGCGCGACGAACATCGGCAGCAGGTGCGCGAGCACCTCCTCCCGGCCCGACGGGGTCACCTCGACGCTGGTCCGGCGCCGGTCCTGCGGGTGCGGGCGCCGCTCGACGTGCCCCCGCCCGACGAGCCGGTCGACCAGCCCGGTGGCGGCCGCGGTCGTCACGTCGAGCATCCGGGCGAGCTCGCCGGGGCCGGCCGGCGTGCCCATCAGGTGCTCCATCGCGACCAGGTCGGTCTCGGTCAGGCCGGCACGGCGGGCGATGGTGTGCCGCAGCCGCCCGCCGGCGGCGACCACCTCGCGCAGCGCGAGGAGGCTGCCGGTCTGCCGCCAGGACTCGACGTACTCGCCCGCCGGTCCCGCGGGCCGCTGCTCACCCGACATTTTGTTTCACCCACTTGATGTCTAATCTACTTAACAATCTACCCCGACCTCCAGGAGCGCCCCGTGACCACGACCCGGACGGCACCGGACCGCCGAGCCCGACCCTCACACCGGATCGCGGACCTGCTCACCGGCCGACGCACCGCCTGGGCGGTCGCACTGGTGCCGGTGCTGCTGGCCGTTGCCGTGATGGTCGGGGTCGGCGAGGGCGAGCGTACGACGCGCAGCACCGACGGGCTGCCCGACGGCTACGACAGCACGGCCGGGACCGCCCTGCTCGACCGACTGCCGCGGGACACCACGACCACCGCGGTGGTGCTGTTCACCGCCGACGCCGGCGAGCTGACCCGCGACCAGCTGGCCCGGCTGCAGGACGCCGCGGCCGAGCTGGGCCGGACCGGGACGAGCCCGACCGGGGCTGTGCCGACCCAGTCCGGCCCGACCCAGTCCGGCCCGACCGGGGCCGGGCCGGACCAGAGCGGCCCGGACCAGGGCGGGCCGGGGCTGCTGCCCTCCCAGGACGGCACCGCCGCCCTCACGGTCGTGGCGCTCCCGTCCGGCTCGGCGACCGAGGTGGCCGACGAGGTCGGTCACCTGCGCACCGAGGCCGACCGGCTCGCCCCCGACGGGGTGACCGCCCAGGTGACCGGTCCCGCCGCGGTCCAGGCCGACCTCGCGGCGGTCTTCGACGGCGCCAACACCCGGCTGCTGCTCGTCACCGCGCTGGTGGTGGCGGTGCTGCTCGTGGTGACCTACCGCAGCCCGGTGCTGTGGCTGGTGCCGCTGCTGGTGGTCGGCATCGCCGACCGGTTCGCCTCGGTGGCCGCGACCCAGCTGATGGCGGCCCTCGACGTGGCCTGGGACGGCTCGACCACCGGGATCTTGTCGGTGCTGGTCTTCGGCGCCGGCACCGACTACGCGCTGCTGCTGATCTCCCGCTACCGCGACGAGCTGCGCCGCCAGGAGTCCCGGCACGCCGCGATGGCCACCGCGCTGCGGCGTACCTCCGAGGCGGTGCTGGCCAGTGCCACGACCGTGGTGCTGGGCCTGCTCACGCTGCTGCTGTCGGTCTTCCCCACCACCCGCGGGCTGGGCCTGGCCTGCGCGGTCGGCGTCGTGGTGGCCGCGGCGTTCGCCCTGGTCGTGCTGCCGGCGACGCTGGTCGTCTGCGGCCGCTGGGTGTTCTGGCCCAAGGTGCCCCACCTGGGCGAACAGGTGACCAGCGAGTCCGGGACGGTCTTCCACCGGGTCGGCGAGCGGGTCGCCCGGCGGCCCGGCGTCGTGGTGGCCGGCACGCTGGTCCTGCTCGCGGTGCTGGCCACCGGCCTGGGCTCGATCCGGCTGGGCCTGGACCAGGCCGACCAGTTCCTCGACCGGCCGGAGTCGATCGCCGCCTCCGAGCGGCTCGCCCAGTCCTTCCCCGCCGGGCTGGCCGACCCGACGACGGTCGTCACCACCGACGACGGCCGGCAGGTGCTGGACACCGTCCGCAGCACCGACGGGGTGACCTCCGCCCGGATCTCGGGGTCGGGAGCCGGGATCACGGTGGTGGACGCGGTGCTCTCCACCGACGACGAGACCGGCACCCTGCACCGGTTGCGCAGCGCCCTGGCGTCGTACGACGACACCCACGTCACCGGCCCCCGCGCGCAGGCCCTGGACGCGCGCGACGCCTCCGGCCGGGACCGGCTGCTGATCCTGCCGCTGATCCTGGTCCTGGTCCTCGTCGGGCTCGCGCTGCTGCTCCGCGCGGTCGTGGCCCCGGTGCTGCTGGTGCTGACCGTGGTGGCGACCTACGTCGCCGCGCTGGGTGCGTCCTGGTGGCTGTTCACCGGGCCGCTGGGCTTCGACGCCCTGGACAGCAGCGTGCCGCTGCTCGCGTTCTTGTTCCTGGTCGCGCTCGGCGTGGACTACAACATCTTCCTGGTCACCCGGGCCCGCGAGGAGGCCGCCGAGGCGGGGTCGCGCGGGGGCATGCTGCGGTCGCTGTCGGCCACCGGCGGGGTGATCACCAGCGCCGGCATCCTGCTCGCCGCGGTCTTCGCGGTGCTGGGCGTGCTGCCGCTGGTGGTGCTGGCCCAGCTCGGCACGATCATCTGCCTCGGCGTGCTGCTGGACACGCTGGTGGTCCGCACGCTGCTGGTGCCCGCGCTGGCGCTGGTGCTCGGCGACCGGTTCTGGTGGCCGCGCCGGCCCGCGTGAGCGGGAGGCTCAGGAGTCGGCGCCGCGCACCGCCGCCGCGACGGCCTTGGGCACGTCGGGGTGGAAGACCGTGGGGATGATGAAGTTCGGGTTCAGCTCGTCGTCCTTGACCACCAGCGCGATCGCCTCGGCCGCCCGCAGCAGCATCTCGGTGGTGATCTCGTGGGCGCGGGCGTCGAGCAGGCCACGGAAGACGCCGGGGAAGGCGAGCACGTTGTTGATCTGGTTCGGGTAGTCCGACCGGCCGCTGGCGACCACCGCGGCGTACTTCTCGGCCTCGGCCGGGTCGACCTCCGGATCGGGGTTGGCCAGCGCGAAGACCACCGCGTCGTCGGCCATGTCCTGGATCCACTCGGCCTTCAAGATCCCCGGCGCGCTCACGCCGATGAAGACGTCGGCACCGGTGAGCACCGCATGCAGGTCGCCCCGCGCGCGGCGCGGGTTGGTGGCCTCGGCGAGCTCGCGGTGCGCCGGCGAGAGCGCCTCGTCGTCGGCCGACAGCGCGCCGGCCCGGTCGACGACCACGATGTCCTTCACGCCCGCCGCGAGCAGCAGCGAGACGATCGCGGTGCCGGCGGCGCCCCCGCCGGAGACGACGATGCGGACCTCGGCGAGGTCCTTCTTCACGACCCGCAGCGCGTTGGTGAGCGCGGCCAGCACCACGATCGCGGTGCCGTGCTGGTCGTCGTGGAAGACCGGGATGTCGAGGCTGGCGCGGAGCCGGCGCTCGATCTCGAAGCAGCGCGGCGCCGCGATGTCCTCGAGGTTGATGCCGCCGAAGCCGGGGGCGATCATCTCCACGGCCCGGACGATCTCGTCGGTGTCCTGGGAGGCCAGGCAGATCGGCCAGGCGTCGATGCCCGCGAACCGCTTGAACAGCGCCGCCTTGCCCTCCATCACCGGCATCGCCGCGCCGGGCCCGATGTTGCCCAGCCCCAGCACCGCGGAGCCGTCGGTGACGACCGCCACCGAGTTGCCCTTGGCGGTCAGCCGCCACACGTCGTCGGGGTTCTCCGCCAGCGCCTTGCTGACCCGGCCGACGCCGGGGGTGTAGGCCATCGACAGGTCGTCGCGGTTGCGCAGCGGCACCTTGGAGCTGACCTCGATCTTGCCGCCGATGTGCAGCAGGAAGGTCCGGTCGCTGACCTTGTGGACCTCGACCCCCTGGACGGCGTCCACCGCGGTGCGCAGCAGCGCGGCGTGGTCGGCGTCGCTGGCCGAGCAGGTCACGTCGACCACGAGTCGCTCGTGGCTGGACTCCGCGACGTCGAGGGCCATCACGATGCCGCCGGCCTCCGAGATCGCCGTGGCGACGGCGCCGACCACGCCGTGGTCGGGCGCGGTGTAGAGGCGCATGGTGATGGAGTACGACGACGTGGTGGCGGCCATGGTCGAACCTTGCTCCCGGCGCCCGGTTACCGGCAAGTCAGCTGCGACCGTAACGACCGAAATCGGGGCCGGGAGTGAGCGTGATCACGCCCGGGACCGTTGCGGCACCCCTCGGAGCAGTCAGCCCTCGAGGCCGAGGTGGCGGCACAGGTTCCGCGAGAACCGGTCGCCCATCTGGCCCATCACGCCGCGCATGGCGGCGTGCACCGCCGGCGCCGAGGCGCGCGGCAGCGGCAGGTCCACGGCGATCTCGAGCCGGGTGGACAGCGTGGTGCCGTCCTCGTGGTCGGCCAGGTCGTACCAGCCGTAGGCACCGGCCCGCTCCTTCTCCCCGGCGGGCGGGTCGTGGGAGAACTCGATGCGCTCCTTGTCGGTGAACGCCATCTGCTCGGTGAACGCCGGCGTGAGGCCCACGCCGAGCACCTGCAGGCCGCTCATCTCCCAGAACCAGTGCCGGCCGCGCTCGGAGATCCGGGTGACGAACGGCGTGAGCCGGGCGACCAGGCCGGGGTCGGTCAGCGCGTCCCAGATCTCGGCGCGGTCCGCGCCGACCACCGCCCGGGCCTCGGTCCGCGCGGAGAACCGGGTCACGCGGCCACCTCGCCGGCGTCGGCCAGCGCCGCCTCGACGTCGGCGCGCAGCGCCTCCGGCTTGGTGGTCGGCCCGTAGCGGCCGATCACCCGGCCGTGGTGGTCGACCAGGAACTTGGTGAAGTTCCACTTGATCCGGCCGCCGAGCAGGCCCTTCTTCTGCGACCGCAGCCAGCCGTACAGCGGGTGCGCGTCGGCCCCGTTGACGTCGACCTTGGCGAACAGCGGGAAGGTCACCCCGAAGTTCCGCTGGCAGAAGGAGGCGATCTCCTGCTCGTCGCCCGGCTCCTGGTGGCCGAACTGGTCGCAGGGGAAGCCGAGCACCGTGAAGCCGCGGTCGGCGTAGGCGTCGTGCAGCTGCTGCAGCCCCTGGTACTGCGGGGTGAAGCCGCACTGCGAGGCGGTGTTGACGACCAGCACGACCTGGCCGGCATAGGCCGCGAGGTCGACCTCGCGGCCGTCGATGCCGCGGGCGCGGAAGTCGGAGAGGGTGGGCATGACATCGAGTGTGACAAAGCCGTGGTCGGCCGTCGTCGTGAGCGCGATCACGCGGCCCGCGGGGCGCGAAAATGTTTCAACTGCGCGTCCACTGAGCACGTTGTTGTTGCAGGGAAGCCGGCCGACCGTCCAGCCGGGCCGGCTTTCGTCAACAGTCACAAGGAGCAGCTCGAGATGTCGTTCGTCGCCGTGTTCACCGCCACTGCCATGAGCTTCACGATCCTCGTGCCGATCGCCATGGTGATGGTGCTCCTCGTGTACGGCGCCCCGGCGCGACGCGCGGTCCCCGTGGCGTCCGACCCCACGGAGAGCCGGGCCGCCCGTCAGCGGCGCGGTGGGGCGGACCGCGGGGACGACGCGCGGGACGGGTCGCCCGCCGTGGTCACCCGGCTGGCTGCCTGACCGGCCGCCGGAGGACCCAGACCAGCAGCACCAGCGACAGCACCTGGCACAGGCCGACCACCACCACCAGGTCCGCCCGACCGCCGGAGTAGAGGCTGCCGGCGACCAGGCCGCCCAGCAGCGCGGCGCCACCCTGGAAGGCGGCGAAGACGCCGTACGCCGTGGCCAGCCGGCGCGACGGGACCAGGTCGGCCACCAGCGCCTTGACCGTGGAGTCCTGCACACCGGTCGCCGCGCCCCACACCAGCACGCCGACCACGGCGACCAGCAGCCGGTCGGCGAGCGCGAGCAGCGGGACCGCCGCGACGAGGAACGGCAGCACCAGCAGCACCCGGGCACCCACCCGGTCGTAGCTGAAGCCGGTGGCCAGCGCCGCCACCGCCTCGGCGGCCATCGCGGCCGCGTAGACGACCGGCACCAGCGCCGGCCGCACCAGCCCGGCGTCGGCGAGGTGGAAGCCGATCAGCCCGAAGGTCATCAGCCCCAGCGTGCTGGCCGCGCAGGAGACCGCGAAGGCGTAGAACACCACCGGCAGCCGACGCGGGGCGGATTCGGCGCCCGCGGTGGCCGTGTCGGCCGGGGTGGCCGTGGCGGCCGGGAGCACCTCGGGCTCGGGCTCGTCGTAGACGCGCATGTCCGGGATCCGCACCCGGACCACGCCCAGCAGCACCATCGCGACCGCGCCGGGGATCGCGAGCACCGCCAGCCCCGGCCACTGCACCGAGGCCAGGGCGATCACGCCGGCGACCAGCAGCGGACCCGCGAACGCGCCCACCTGGTCGAGGGCCTTGTGCACCGCGAAGCCCTTGCCCCGGCCGACGGCGCGCGCGGCGTGCGCCAGCAGCGCCGACTTCGACGGGCTGCGGATCGCCTTGCCGGTGCGCTCGAGCAGCACCATCGCGGCGCCGAAGGCCAGGCCGGCGGCCCCGAGGAACGGGGCGACGGCCATCAGCGGCACGCAGACCGCGGTGAGGCCGTAGCCGACGATGGTGAGCGGCCAGTAGGCGCCGCTGCGGTCGGCCAGCGGCCCGGAGACCAGCCGCAGCGCGAGCGCGGCGGCCTCGCCGGCGCCGGTCACGACCCCCACGACCAGCGCGGAGGCGCCCAGCGCCGCGAGGTAGGGACCGGTGATCGACCGGGCGCCCTCGTAGACCATGTCGGCGGACAGGCTGACGATGCCGAACCACACCACCGTGCGCCACGGCGACCAGGGCGGCGTCGACCCGCGGCTGCCCGGGCGACTCGGGCTCCCCGGGTGGCCGGTCTTCATCGGGCGCTCACCCTCGGGACGCTACCGTCGCAGCGTGGAGCAGCGGGAGTCGGCATGAAGGTGCTCGTCGCCGAGGACGAGCCGCGGCTCGCCGCGCTGCTCGAGCAGTCCCTCACCGAGATGGACTGGCAGGTCGACGTGGTGTCCGACGGCCGGTCGGCCTACGGCGTCGCGCTCGGCGACCCGTCGTACGACGTGCTGCTGCTGGACTGGATGCTGCCCGGCATGGAGGGCGTGACCGTGTGCCGGCGGCTGCGCGAGGCGGGGGTGCGCACCCCGGTGCTGATCCTCACCGCCCGCACCGGCGTCCCCGACCGGGTCTCCGGGCTCGAGGCGGGCGCCGACGACTACCTGGTCAAGCCGTTCGACCTCGACGAGCTGGTGGCCCGGCTGCGGGCCCTGCACCGGCGCTCGGCCGGCGACGAGGACCAGCCGCTGCGGGCCGGGGACCTGGTGCTGGACCCCGCCGCGCGGCGCTGCCGGCGCGGGGAGACCGAGATCGAGCTGTCGGCGCGCGAGTTCGACATCCTGCGGCTGCTGCTGGAGCGCGCCGGGCGGGTGGTGAGCCGCTACACCATCCTCGACGAGGTGTGGGACGGCGACACCGACCTGCGCAGCAACGTCATCGACGTCCACGTCGCGAGCCTGCGGGCCAAGATCGACCGGCCGTTCGGCACCGACACGATCACCACGCTGCGCGGCGCCGGCTACCGCGTCGACCCGCCGGCGCCGGCCTGACCCGGCGGACGACGGGGCGGATGACGGGGCGGATGACGGGGCGAGTGAGGGACCGATGACGGAGCGGCTCGCGCGGCTGCGGGCGCGCCTGGCCGGGCTGCCGCTGCGCGCCCGCCTGGTGGCCGGCTTCTCCGCCACCATGTTCCTGGTCCTCACCGCCGCGGGGGGCTTCGTCTACTGGCGGGTGCAGTACGCGCTGGACCGGCAGCTCAACGGCGACCTGACCAGTGACGCCCACCGGGTCGCGCCGTACGTCCGGCCGGACGGGAAGGTCGGGCCCGGGGTCACCAGCGTGGCCGGCGGCGAGCTCTACCAGGTGCTGGACGCCCAGGGGCGGCTGCTGACCGCCAGCCCCGCGATGCCCCAGCACCCCCTGATCTCGCCGCAGCGGACGGCGGCGGCGCTGGAGGCTCCGATGTTCCGCAACATCGGCGACCTGCTGCCCACCACCAAGGACCCGCTGCGGGTCTACGCCACCGCGCTGCCCGGGGACCACCGGGCCGCCGTGCTGCTGGTCGCGGTGCGCCGCGACCACCGCGACGAGGCGCTGCTCGAGCTGCTCGCCCAGCTGGCCCTGGCGGGGCTGGGCGCGCTCGTGGCCACGGCCGTGGTCGGCGACCTGTTGGCCCGGTTCGCGCTGCGGCCGGTCGAGCGGTACCGCGCGCAGGCCGCCGACATCGCCTCCGGCGCGGCCGGGGTCCGGCTCGACGTGCCCCCGGGCCGCGACGACGAGGTGACCCGGCTCGGCGACACCCTCAACGCGATGCTCGAGGCGCTGGAGGGAGCCGTGGAGCGGGAGCGGCGGTTCGTCGACGACGCCAGCCACGAGCTGCGCACGCCGCTGACCCTGCTGACCACCCGGCTGCAGCTGGCCCGCCGGCGACCGCGCACGGTCGCCGAGCACGAGGCCGTGCTGGCCGAGATCGAGACCGACGTGGTCCGGCTGGTCCAGCTCGCCGAGCACCTGCTGGAGGTCGGCACCGGTGGCCGGGTCGACGACGGCGGCTGCGACCTGGCCGCGGTGGTCGGCGCGGAGGTCGAGCGCCGCAACGCCGTGGCCCGGGCGACCCTCGGGGCGTCCCCGGTGCGCGCGACGCTGACCGAGGCCGCGGTGCCGCTGTCGGAGGCGGCCGCCGGCCAGCTGGTCGCCAACCTGCTGGAGAACGCGCAGCGGTACGGCGCCGCGCCGGTCGCCGTGGTCGTGGACCGGGTCGCCCAGCTGGTGTGCCTGCAGGTCAGCGACGCCGGCCCGGGCATGGAGCCGGAGCTCCTCGAGACCGCCACCCGGCGGTTCGCCCGGGCCGACTCCGCCCGCGGCCGCGGCGGCTTCGGGCTCGGGCTGTCGCTGGTCGAGACGCTGGTCAGCCGCGCCCAGGGCGAGCTGCGGCTGTGCTGCCGCGGCCACCACGCGCGGTACGGCGCCCGCCTCGACGTGCCGTGCACGCACGGCGAGGAGATGACCGTCACCGTGCTGCTGCCCTCGCTGGAGCAGGAGGCCTGACCGCCTCGGGTCGAACCGACCGGACGCCCGGGCCGGACGCCCGGGCCGGGTGCGTCAGCCGACCAGCAGCCCGCGCACCTCGGCCACCTCGCGGTGACCCACGGGGTTGGCGTGCCCGTCGAGGGCGACCACCACGAGCCGGTCGCCGAGGTCGAGCAGCAGCTCGTCGCCGTCGATCTGCGTGATCTGGCCGCGGATCAGGTAGGCCCCGTCCTCGAGCCGGTCCAGCAGGCCGCCGGGCTCGCCGGGCGCGACGTCCGCGACCGCGACCGCGCGCAGCCGCGGCCGCAGCCGGCTGCGGAAGCGCCAGAACAGCCAGACCAGCAGCACCAGCAGCAGGTCGAGGCCCACGGTGATGACCAGGCCGGCGTGGGAGCGCACCTGCCCCTGCACCGTGTAGACCGAGGGATGCCCGGGCAGCACCCGGACCTCGACCCGGTGCCGGGCCAGCGCCGCGTCGTACGCCGCCCCGTCGACCAGGGCCAGCCAGGTGCCGTGCTGGGGGTCGATCCGCTCGGGATAGGAGAAGGAGATGTAGTGCTGGGCGTCCGCCCCGGAGCCGATGACCCGGCTGGCCACCAGGGGCACGGTGAGGTCGGTGCCCCGGTGCCCGAGCTCCCAGCGCTGGAGCGCGCTGTGCGCCCACGGCAGGTTGATCATCACGACCAGCAGGGCGACCAGCAGGACCGCCTTGGGTCTCGGGCGACGCTTCATGGGCGTCAGTATCGCCCGCCGCCCCCCGCCGGGCGCCCCCGGGAGGGCGCCCGGGCAGGGGTCGGGGACTACCCGGCCTGGTCGGCGGCCTGGCGCTCGGAGTCCGCGCCCTCGGTGGCCAGCCGGCCACCCTTGTCCTCCAGGTGCGCGCGCACGAACCAGTGGAAGAGCTCCAGCTGCTCGGTCTGGGCGATGAACATGTCCTGGGTGACCAGGTCGAGCTCGTCGAGCTCCTTGATGCCCTCGCGGTAGCTGGTGATCACGCCCCGGTAGACGAGGTCGAGCGCGCCGAGGTGCTCCTGGGTGCTGGCCCGGCCGATGGAGTACTCGTCCCAGCTCCGGGCGGCGACCAGCGCGCCGGGGGTGCCCTGCGGCGAGCCGCCCAGGGTCGCGATCCGCTCGGCGAGGTCGTCGGCGAACCCGCGGACCGCCTCGACCTGGGGGTCGATCATCTCGTGCACCGCGATGAAGTGCGGGCCGACGACGTTCCAGTGCACGTGCTTGAGCGTCAGGTGCAGGTCGTTGCAGGCGTTCAGCCGGTCCTGGAGGAGCTCCACGACGCGCGACGCGTCCGCCTCGGTCAGGCCGGGAGTGGTGAAGTGCAGCTTGGAGTTGGCAGACATGTCCCCCCGATACCCAGCGGCGGGGCCGGGCAAACGACGTACTGGTTGAAAGTCGCACCACTCGGGGCGGAGGGAGGCGCCGGTCACACCCGCCTCTCGAGACACCACGATTCACCGTCCGCTCATCCGCCGGTACCTAGCGTCCGCCCGGTGACCACACAACTAGCAGTCGACGCCGTGGCCGTGACCAAGGCCTTCGGGTCGGTCCGCGCGGTGGACGACATCACCATCCAGGTCGCTCCCGGGGAGGTGTACGGCGTGCTCGGGCCCAACGGCGCGGGCAAGACCACCTTCCTGCGGATGCTCTTCGGCCTGATCCGCCCCGACGCCGGCACCCTCCGGGTCTTCGACAGGTCCTGGGACTCCGACGGGATCGGCGTCCTCGACGGCGTCGCCGGCTTCATCGAGGCTCCCGGCTTCTACCCCTACCTCACCGGCCGCCAGCACCTCGAGGGCCTCGCGCTGCTCGACGGAGGCGCGCGGCCCGGCCTGGTCGAGGAGGTCCTCGACGTCGTCGACCTGACCGACCGTGCCGACCGCAAGGTCGGCGGCTACTCCTACGGCATGCGCCAGCGCCTCGGCGTGGCGGCGAGCCTGCTGCGCGAGCCTCGGCTGCTGGTGCTCGACGAGCCGGCCAACGGCCTGGACCCCGCCGGCATCCGGGACATGCGGGCGCTGGTCAAGCGGCTGGCCGCCAGCGGACTCACGGTACTGCTGAGCTCGCACAACATGGACGAGGTCGAGGAGATCTGCGACAACGTCACGATCATGAACCGCGGCACCGTGGCCTTCCACGGCAGCATCGCCGACCTGCGCGCGATGGCGCCGGACCCGGGTCACCTGCTCGACACCACCGACAACGGCCGCGCCCGCGAGATCGGGGCCGCCCACCTCGGGGTGCAGGTCGAGGCGACCGAGCCGGACCGGGAGTCGCTCACCGTCGTCGGCCCGCAGCCCGCGGTGGCGGCGTACGTCGCCGACCTGGTGCGCGCCGGCATCCAGCTCAAGGCCTTCACCCCGACCCGCACCCCGCTGGAGTCGCTCTTCTTCATGCTGACCGCCCAGGAGTCTGCCAAGGAGGCGGCCGCATGAGCGCGACCTCGACCCTGCCCGCGGCCGGCCCGGTGACGGCGGGCACGCCCGGCCGCCCCGGTCTCGGCGGCGCCGTGCGTTGGGAGCTGCGCAAGCTGCGCGCCCAGCGTCGCACCAAGGCCGTGCTGCTCGGCGCCCTGCTGGGGCCGATCCCGATCGCGCTGATCATCCACGCGCAGGGGAAGCCGCCGAAGGACACGCTGATGGGCCGCTACGCCACGACCAACGGCTTCGCGCTGGCCCTGCTGGTCCTCGGCTTCGCCGCCCAGTGGGTGCTGCCGCTGCTGACCGCGGTCGTGGCCGGTGACATCTTCGCCGGCGAGGACCAGCACGGCACCTGGAAGACCGTCCTGACCCGCTCGGCCAGCCGCGCCCAGCTGTTCGTCGCCAAGGCCGTGACCGCGGTCGGGTTCGCCGTGCTCACACTCCTGATCCTCTCGACGTCCACCATCGTCAGCAGCATCCTGGTCGGCGGCCACCAGCCGCTGATCGGCCTGAGCGGCCAGCTGGTCCCGTCCTCGACCGCCCTGCAGCTGGTCGCCGCGAGCTGGCTGACCACGATCCCCCCGACGATCGGCTTCGCCTGCCTGGCGATCCTGCTCTCGGTGTGGTCGCGCAACCCGGCCGTCGGCATCGCGACGCCCGTGGTCATCGGCATGGTCATGCAGCTCGTCGGCGCCATGGGGGGCGTGGAGGCACTGCGCCCCTACCTGCTGACCACGCCGTACGAGGCCTGGCACGGCCTGCTGGCCGCGCCGCGCTTCACCGGCCCGCTCCTCGAGGGCCTGCTCACCTCGGGGGCCTGGGCGGCCGTGACGCTGGCCATCGCCTACGCCCTGCTCCGCCGTCGCGACATCACCGGAGGCTGACATGCGACGTTCACTCATCACCGCCCTGGTGGCCCTCATCGTGCTCGTGGGACTGGGCTCGGTCGCCGTCGCCACCGGCAGCGGAAGCACCGTGACCAAGGCCCGCCTCGAGCGGTCGCTGACCACGTCGTTCTCGCAGGTCTACAGCCAGCAGGCCAAGCTCCTCGGGCACAAGGGCGTCACCCCCGCCACGATGCACGCCAAGGCGATGTGCGACGACGGCGCCGACAACGTCGGTCCCGGCTCCAGCTGGAGCTGCCTGATGAGCTGGCACGACCCGAACACCCCGATGCCGTCGACCGGCTACGGCCACTTCGAGCTCAACGTGCACAGCAACGACTGCTACACCGCGGGCAGCCCGAGCTCCCTGGCCGGGTTCCAGACCATCACCGACAAGCAGGGACGCACGGTCAACAACCCGGCGTACGAGTGGGACGTCTGCTTCGACCCGGGCTCGTCCAACGCGCCGACCGGGGTGAGCTTCCCCTCGGCGCTGATGCTCACCGCCACCTCCTTGGCCCCGGACGCGCAGGGCAGGGCCACCGTCCCGGTGTTGTGCGCCACCGGCGCTCACGGCTGCGCCGGGTCGATCGCGGTCACCACCGCGGACGGCCGCAAGCTGGGCTCGGTGCCGTTCGACCTGGCCGAGAACGAGACCGCCAAGCTGACGCTGCCCGCCCTGCCGGCCGGCGTGAAGTCCGTGGACCTCGCCCTGACCTACCAGCGCGGCGTCGGCTCCTCCGGCACCACGCTGCCCGTCACGGGCGGCTGATCGGGGCACTCACCCCGTCGGGGGCTCCGTTGCGCGTTCGTACGACGCACCGGAGCCCCCTGTCGTGGCCGGTCCCGGTCATGGCCGCATCCGACCTCTCCCGCAGGTCCGCGTCCGCTCGGAGACTCGTGGCACCCCACCTCGAGGAGCAGACATGACTCTCGCCCGACCGACCCGCATCGCCCTGGTCCTGGCCGCTTTCCTGGCCGTAGCCACTCCGGCTACGGCGTCCGTCCGGGCATCCGATCCTGCCGTGACCAGGGTCGACGCCGGACCCACGGCGGCGGGCTACAGCGTGACGGCTGCCGTGGGACCTGACGGCCAGGACTGGGGCTGGGAGTGAGCGCGCCCGGGCAGTTGTGCTGATGCAAGTGGTCCTGGTGCGGTGGCGTCCACGGACCCCCGGGTGGACGACCGCCCGGCTGCACACGGTGCTCGACGCCAGCACCGCGCCGGCCGACCAGATCGCACACGTCCGCGTCGAGGACGACGCCGAGGAATGGCGGCTGGCCATGTTCGTGCACAGCCCGACCGCAGGGATGGCTCGCGCGGCGGTCCAGGCGCTGGTCATTCGCACCGCGGCGTCGCTGCCCGTGCGCCCCGATGTGCTGGACGTCGAGGTCGTGACCGAGTGGTTCCGGCTCCCGCGCTGAGGCCGTCGACCGTGCTGCGGTCGCCTGAGCTGTCACACCAGGTCGTCAGCGCACAGCCAGCCTGCTTCCATCGCGCGGGCAGCCAGCTCGAAGCGGCTCCTCGCCCCGAGCCGCTCGGCGAGGTTGTCGCTGATGCGGCGCACCGTGCGTTCCGAGACTCCCAGACGCCGGGCGACCAGGTGGTCCGTGTCGCCCTGGACCCACCCGCGCAGTGCCTGCTGCTCCTGCTCGCTGGGACGCTCCGGCTGGCGGGCACGGCGCTGACCGAGCGGATGGGCCCCCTTCCAAACGGACACGAACAGCGCGGACAGGGCTGCGACGATGCCTCGTCCCGAAACCAGGAGGGCGCCCGCTGAGGAGTCGTTCTCGTCGAGCGGCACCAGCGCCAGCTCGCGGTCGACCACGAGCATCCGCAGGGGGAGGGTCGGCACCGTGCGCACCTCCGCGCCGCGCTCGGTGAGCCACCGCGCATGCTCGATCGAGGCCTCGTCGTTGCGGACGCTGTCGAGGTAGACCGTGCGCATCCGCACCCCGCGGTCGAGGGTCTCCTCGTTGAGCGGGCGCGAGCGCGACATGTTGGCCGCGGACTGCGGGCCGCCGGGGCTGAAGGACCAGATCTCTCGCTGGCACTCGCGGGCGAGGTCGGTGATCCGGTCGCGAACGGCGCTGACCCCGAGGAGCCGCTCGGAGTCGGGCGCCGTCGACCCGGCAGGAGCGGAGCTGCGCAACGCGAGAAGCTCGGTGATAGCCGCCCGGCTCTGCTCCACCTGGGCTTGCTGCTCGGCCAGCGCGACCTGACGCCGCGTGATCATCGCTGTCAGAGCGACATCGGGATCCGTCAGCAGCGGGGGGTCGGACTCCGCACCCGGACGTGCCCAGCGGACCAGTGCCAGGTCAGCGAGGTCGTCGAGTGCGGCGCGCAGCTCCGCCTCGTCGATCCCCAGGGCCGCCTGCAGCCCGGCCAGGTCGAGCCCGGGCCTCTCGAGCATCAGCGTGTAGACGACCCGGGAGGAAGCTCCCAGACCCAACAGCTCCAACGACATGCGCGTCCCCCGAGTGGATCCGGGACGCCCGCCCTCGCGGGCGTCGGCCGCGTCAGGGTAGCCGAGCAGATGTGGCCTGGGGCACACGGGCGGCCAGGCGCGGACCGGTCAGCCACGCGGCGACTGCGCAACCCGTCAGCGCAGCCAAGGCCGCGAGCACGAAGCACCAGCGGGCGCCCAGATGATCCACGACCGGACCACCGGCTGCCACACCGACTCCGAACGCGGCGATGGTCGCGGTGTCGACCCACGCCGACGCACGCGCCCGGACCGCGTCCGGGGTGGCTGTCTGGAACGCGGTGAAGGCCGAGGTGCCCGAGATGCTCTCGCCCATCCGGAAGCCGATCACCGCGACGGCAGCGATCACCAGGTGCGGCGAGCACGACGTGACGAGCAGGAAGCCGCCCTGGCAGGCGAGAGCGATGACGAGGAGCCGCCGAGTGGTCGCCACCTTGAAGAGCCGGACCGCCAGAGTCGCACCGGCCAGGCTGCCGACACTGCCGAGCGTCAGCAGCGTCGGGTAGCCGATCGTCGGCGTGTCCAGCTCGCGCGCCAGCCCCGGCAGCCCCACCCAGAGCAGTCCCGCCCCGAGCTGGATCACGACCCAGAGCAGCATGAAGGTCGGCACTTGGGGGAAACGCGCGAGGAGGGAGAAGAACGTGGCCGTGACTTCCTCTGGGGAAGGGCCTGCGTCGCGGGACGCCTGGAAGCTTCCTCGCAGGCCCGAGACCATCCAAGCTGCGGCGAGGAAGGTGGCGGCGTCGAGGACGAAGACCCACCTCACGTCGGCGGCGGCCGCGATGAGACCGGCGACCACGGGGCCGGCGATCGTGCCGACGAGTCGGTACTGGCTCACCATGGCACTGGCCGTGCCGAGGTGCTCGAGACGCACGAGATTGGGCAGGGCGGCGCCGGCGGCCGGGAAGTAGAACGACTCGACCGCGACCGCGACCGCCGCCACGGCGACGAACGCCGCGAAGTCCGTGGTGCCGGCGAGGAGCAGGTACAGCGCGGCCGCGCAGAGGTCGGAGACGACCATCACGCGGCGCCGGTTCCACCGGTCGCCGGCGACGCCCGCGAGCGGCGTCGCCAGCGCGTCGACCACGACGGTCAGCGCGAGTGCGAACGAGACCGCAGTGGCCGACGAGGTGAGCGCCTGGGCCCGCAGGACCAGGGCGACGAAAGCCGCCCGGGTGCCGAGCTCGGTGACAAGCCTGGTGAAGGCAAGCCGTCGCACGCCGGCCCGCTCGCCGGGATCGAGCGCCGCGAGCTGCCTCGAGCCGAGCAGGCGGACGGCTGTCGTCATCGCGCTCCCCCGCTCCTCCAGCCGGCTTCGAGGACCGCACCGGCTGCGCGGTCCAGGAGATCGTCGCAGAGCGCAGCTGCCTGGCCTTCCGCCTGGTACCCGCAGCTGACCCAGCGTTCGGCGATCTCCGCTTCTGGCGCGTAGCCCGAATCGAGGTCGCCGACCTCGAACCCGGACTGACCTGCGGAGTCCCAGCAGCTGTAGAGCTTGCCGTCCGCGCTCACCACGGCACCGTCGCGGCCGCCAACGGTGTCGCAGTAGCGACACGACTTCGCCACGACAGGCGGGTCGACGCGGAAGCCGGCCGACAGGGCACGCAGGTGCCAGTCGATGAAGTGGCGCTCAAGGTCGTCGGCGGACGCCGTGGCGTCAAACCCAGTCTGGTTGGCGTCCACGACAGCGAAGTGGAGACGACACCTGCGAGGGTCGATGCGGCGGCCGACTTCGTCGATCATCTCGGCGATGCCGGTGGCGTTCGCCAACGTCACGTTCACCCGCAGGTTGAAGCTCAACGAGGTGTGCTCCACCGCGTCGCCCACGTTGCGCAAGATGGTGTCGAAGGTGCCGCGCCCCCGGTGGTCCACGCGGACCATGTCATGCTCGTCGCGCGGTCCGTCGAAGGTCACCTGGACCTCACTCATGCCGAGCTCGACGAGCCGGATCGCGGTGCGTCGGTCGAGACGCACGCCGTTGCTGACCATGTGGGCCCGGAACCGATCGAAGGAGCGGAGCTCCTCGAGCAGGGCGTAGACGGCGCGCGGGTTGAGCAGCGGCTCGCCGCCGAAGACGAGCAGGTCCAGGCCGTCGTACTCACCCAACTCCATCTGCCGCCTGACGAAGCCCCCGATCCGGCCGGCCACCTCGGGCGTCAGCGTGCGGGACGGGATCCGGCCCGGCTGGAAGGGGTTCGCCTCGTTGAGGGTGACGTTCTGGAAGCAGTAGCCGCACCCGAGGTTGCAGGCCGTCGTCGTCAGGACGGTGAGGTGGTAGCGCGGCAGCGGGCGCGGGCCCTGCGCGGCACGCAGCAGCGGGGTCAGGCCGGGCCGCAGGCCGCCACCGCGCCCGACGGCCCAGCGGGGCAGGCGCACGGCGCTGCCGGCGTCGATCATCCAGTGTGTCGAGGGGCCGGTGACGATGCGCATGCGGATCCTTGGGTGGTGGGTGGGACGCCCCCGCCCCGTCGGCACGTCGGCGGACAGGGCGGGGGCGGCTGGGCCGGCTCAGGCGCGGGCCGGGCACTTGTCCTCGAACATCTCGGTGCGCGAGAAGCCGAGCACGCGGGCGAGCTTCGCGGTGATCGTGGTCATGAGGCCACCTCCTTCCCGAGGTCGTGTCCGGTGCTGGTGCGCACATCCTTCGGCCGCCGGCGCCGGTGCCAGAAGTGGTCAGATGCGGCCGCACCACCACGAGGCCGGAACCGGACACGAGCCGGCGCCAGGTGCACCCGACGCGCGGGGCCCTGACCGGCCCCGACCAGCGGTGCGGCGTAGCCTCGCCGCGTGCACCTGCTGCTGGTCGAGGACGATCCCGTCATCGGTGAGGCGACCAAGCTGCACCTGGAGCGACACGACTACGACGTCACCTGGCTCACCGACGGGCTCGACGCTGGCACGCGCTGAGCCGGGACGGGGGCACGACCTTCGGCCTGGTGCTCAGCGACGTGATGCTGCCGGGCATCGACGGCGTCACCCTGTGCCGGCGGGTCCGGGAGTCCTCCACCGTCCCGTTCGTGATGATCTCGGCCCGCGACGACGCGGTCGACGTCGTCGGGGGTCTCGAGGCCGGCGCCGACGACTACGTCACCAAGCCCTTCGACGTGCAGGTGCTGCTGGCCCGGCTGCGCAGCGTCGTACGACGGGCCGAGGGACGCACCGCGGACGCGGACCAGCCCTCGCGACCGGAGCAGATCGGCTCCCTCACGCTCGACCGGGACGCCCTCGAGGTGTTCCGCGACGGCGAGCGGCTCTCACTCACCCCCACGGAGCTGCGGCTGCTGCTCGAGCTGGTCGACGCCCGCGGCACGGTCCTGTCGGCCCAGAGCCTGCTCTCGCGCGTGTGGGACTACGACGAGTGGACGACCGACAAGCACCTGGTCACCGTGCATGTCCAGCGGCTGCGGGCCAAGGTCGGGGCCGAGGTGATCGAGACCGTGCGCGGTTTCGGCTACCGGCTGCGCCGCTGACCGGGACGACGAGCGGGGACGACTGGTGGGACGAGGGGACGGGGGGAGGCGTCGGCGGCCGGGGTTGCGGCTGCGGATCGCCGCCACCCGACACGCCCGGACACGGCCGGCCGACATGCAGCGCACGAAAATGCACGAAGGCCCCGGAGTCATCCGGGGCCCTCGATGGTGATGGTGCGCGAGGGGGGAGTTGAACCCCCTTCGGGCTTGGCCCTTGACCAGCGAAAACGGCCTCTGACCTGCGCGTTCTCGTTTGTCTCTGCTGATTGTAGACCCTTGCTTTGTGTCTCTGTGTGTATCTCGTGCACACGCCCCGGTGGTGTTTGTGCGTCTCCGGTCCGCCCGCGCGACCGGCACTACACGGCGGAGTGGTCGTTCCATCCGGACAACGGGGCTGGACATGGTCATCAAGGCGGCCGACTAGGCGGGTCGCGCCGCCCGCTGCCGACGCCTCCCGTCGCGCACCCGCTGCAGCCGCCGCACGAGCACCGCGTCGTGGGCGAGCGCGGCCGGCCGGTCCAGCAGCGCGTTCAGCTCCTGGTAGTAGCGCGTGGGCGAGACACCGAAGACGTCGAGGATCCGGGCGTTCTTCGCGCCGGCGTACTTCCACCAGGCGCGCTCGAAGTCGAGGATCGCGTGTTCACGGTCGGTCAGGTCAGCCATGCCGACGAGCCTGTCACTGCTCGCCGACACCACGGCCGTGGGAGCGGTCGACGGTGTCCGCGCGCACGTCCGCCGCGGTGAAGGTGGCGATGAACGAGGACCGCTCCCCCGGCGGCCGGTACTGCACGTCAGCGGTCCAGGTGTCGTCGTCGTGCTGGGTCCAGGCGCGCAGCTCGCCTGGGCACCAGGCGTCGTCGACGAGCACCTCGACGTCGGGCCGGTCGATCGGGGCGTAGACGATGCGCTGCTTGGCCATCGGGCCAGCCTGCCACCGGCATGCCGAAAGCCCCCGCCACCCTGCGCGAGGGTGACGGGGGCGGTTCAGGCCGCGGCCTTCAGTGGGCCGGGTGAAGGCTTCGGTCAGCGGTCGGGGTGGAGCGCGGCCCTGCCCATGATCAGACGCACGACGATCTCGCTGGCCGGCGGCGTGCACCAAGCGCCGATGCCCATGCCGAGCACGAGGATCGCGAGCCGCTCGAACACGGTCAGCTCCGGGGCCGCTTCGGCACGTTGCTGCCCGCGAGTGCGGAGACCAGGGCCCCGATGAGCGCGCCGATGAAGGTGGCCCAGTCGCCGTCCGCGGCCTGCCAGGCGGCCCAGATGAGGGTCGCGAGGAAGGCGGCGGCGTAGATGGCCAGCCGTACTCGGGCGGGCAGGGACTGGAGCAGGTTGGTCAGGGGGTTCATCAGTTCTCCTCGGGGGTGATGTCGGCCGATAGGCCGAGGTGGTCGGCGTGGGTACGGAACGCGCGGACGTGCCTCGCCTTGCAGCGGAGGACGAAGAGCCGGTCGTAGCGGCGGCGGCCGTAGGTTGCCGGCGTCTTCACCTCGCGCAGTCCGTGGACGCGGAAGACGATCCGGCCGATGGTGTTCATGTCGCCGGTCAGCGCCAGCGCGGCCCCGGGGTGCTGGGCGAGGATGCGGCGCAGCTCCTTGGCGACGGCGTGGAACCCGCGGGCCCGGCGCCGGCGCCGCCACTTCGCGGTGGTGTCGGCCTTCGCCACCGCGTGGTGGGTGGCCGCGATGAGGAGGCCATCCGTGTGGAGGTCCTCGAGCAGCGCCCACGCCAGCTCGCGGCTGGGCCCGACGCGGCGGCGGTCGGTCCGTCGCAGCCCGGCGCCGACGTGGCCTCCGCGCATCACCACGTGCCGCCCGACCGCCTTCTCGCGGAACCTCTCCACGAGCCAGGAGATGGCGTTCTCACCAGCGATGTGGCAGGAGAAGCCCTCGGCCGAGCGGAGGACCTCGTGGGAGGTCTTCTCCTTGGCCTCGTTGAACGTCACGACGTCGCCGCGCGCGAGAGCATCAGTGATCGTCTCGGCGTTCAGGCGGGCCGGGTCCGGGGACTCGATGTTGGTGTGCGCGAGCCGGAAGGTCCCGCGCCGGCCGGGGCGGGTCATTTTCCCGGGCCGCCCACGGCGCCGGTGACCTGAGCGATCTTCTTGAGCACCGAGCGGACGGTCTCGCCGACGAAGTCGGGCGAGCCCTTCGGGTCGTGCAGGTTCATGTCGGCGTCGAGCAGGTCCTGGACCATGGCCTGCTTGTCCTCCGGCTTCCAGTCACGGTATGCGGGCATGTCGTCCTCCAGCTGGGGTGGTGGGGTGGTGACGAGCGGGCGGGGTCGCCACTCGTAGTCGGGGGCGTTGTTCGCCAGGCCGTTGCAGCCGGCGAGGTAGGAGCGCCACGAGGCCGCGGCGCCGGCCGAGAGCGGCTGGTCGGTGCCGAGGGTGATGTGGCAGTGGGGGTCCATGCCGCCGTGCTGCGGGGTCTTGTCGCGCCGCCATGCGCCGCCGCCGTGTTCGCGGATGGTGCGGACGAGCTTGTCGACCTGGGAGCCGGTGAGGTCCCAGATGCGGACGTCCATGCAGCCGCCCTGGTCGTGGTAGCCGGCCGAGGCCGCGGCGCCGCCGCCGTTGCGGGTCATGAAGGCGCCCTGGACGATCGTGGGCTCGAAGCCGAGGTCGGCGACGACGGCTTGCCACCAGTCGTGCATGTAGGCGGTGAGGTAGATGCCCCGGCCGCTGGTGTCGGTGCCGTAGCGGTGGACGGTGAAGTCGGGCACGGGGGCCTCCTGGGGGGCGCGACAGTGGACCCGCGACCAGGCGGCCGAGGGCTAGACGAAGACGGATGTCAGGGGTCGAGCGTCGTCAGTGCGGACTCGACCTCGATCGGGGCGGGCGGCACGTCGCCGCCCAGGCGGATCACCTCGTCGCGCAGCAAGATCGCCCAGCGGATCAGCGAGGTCAGCATCGACGCCTGCCGCCGGTTCTGCTCCTGCAGCGAGGCGTTCGTGCGGCGCTCCTCGATCAGCGCCTGCTCGAGGTCGGTGACGCGAGCTTCGAGCTTCTCGATGCGCTTCCCCTGCTCCTCGGACCACGCCTGCCATTGGGCGGAGACCGACGCCTCGGTCTCGACCTCGTCCCGACGGTGGCCGAACGCCCGGTTGAGCAGCAGCAGCACGAGCGGGCTGACGATGGTCGCGATCAGCGCCACCCAGATTGCTTCACTCACACACTCGATCCCTTCGGCTGGTCGTCGGGTTCACGGCGGCCTCCTCGTGGCAGTCGGTCTGGAGTTGTCAGGAGCTCGTCAGGGCCCGGTCAGGCCCGCTGGGTGCCGTGCATACCGAGCAGTAGGCCGCACTGTCGGGCGCCGGTGTCATAGGGTGTGCGGCATGGCCGACCAGACCGATATCGCTCTACTGGCGCTCGCGACGAGCATGGGCGTCGACCTCCCGGTCGGCCTCGGCATCGTGGAGGCTGTCCGTTCGGAGGCGACCGCCTTGCCCCTGCCCGACTTGGCGCGGCGGGTGCAGGAAATGGTCTCGGATGAGTTGTACCCACTGGGAGGACTGCCGCGTCGTTAGGCGCCGACGCAGCGGTTGAAGAAGGCCACGTAGTCGCTCGGCTGGAAGTGGCTGGCGTCGCCGTGGTTGCCGGTGCAGGCGACCACGGTGGCCTCGGGCGCGTAGCCGGCGACCAAGGTGGCGAGGGTGTCGCTGTTGTCGGCCTTGCTGACCGTGGTGTCGCTCGGGCTGGCGTAGAACCGCATCGGCACGCCCCGGAACGCGGCAGCGGCCGCGGCGGCGGGGTCGTGTCCAGCAGTCTTGGTGGCGTAGTCGGAGCCGTCTGCGGCGATGCCGTAGGCGGTGCGGATCTGACCGGCGTAGGTGCCCGCGTTGTTGGCGAACATCGAGGCGAGGTTGCACACCGGATAGGTGCCGAGCCACCCGGCGATGCCGGGGATGGCTCGCTGCATCAGGGCGTTCAGGGTGGCGATCCCGCCCATGCTGGTGCCCCACAGCAGGATCGGCCCGATGGCGTAGTGGTCGCGGACGTACTTGTACGCCGAGAGCATCTTCGCCTGGCCGGCGTCGTTGCCCCAGTTGTTGCCGCCGCCGTTGACCGAGAGGACGGCGTACCCGGCGGCCAGCAGGGCCTCGTACACCGAGGGTGAGGCGGAGTCGGTGAAGATGTCCAGCTCGTTCTGGTCGGCGCCGTGGTGGTGGATCACGAGCGGAACCGGCTTGCGGCTGTCGTAGGTCGCCGGGAGCGTGAGGTGGATGGGGTGACTGGCGTCGGCGGCGTCGTAGCGCCACTCGGCGGACGGGGCGGCCCCCTCGACCGCGCGGTTGCTGCTCGTCACCGACTCGGCCCGGATGACCGTGGCGCCGACCCCGATGCCCGAAGTGCCCCGGTTGTCGCCCTGGTAGATGGCGAACCGGGCGGGCGCAGTCCCGGTGCGCGCGTTGAACATGAGGGCCGTCTTGTTGCCGTCGAGTTCGCTGAGGGCCACCGACGTGCCGTTCTCGTCGACGGAGACGACAACCGCATAGGTCCCCGCTGCGAGCGTGGTCAAGGCGTTGCTGGTCGGGTTGGCGAGAGCCACAGCACCCGATGACTTCCGCCACTCCTTGACGCTGTTGTCGGCGTTGTTGATCTGGATTCCGTAGAGGACGCTGGTGGCGGGCGAGCCGGTGGCACTGGTGACGACGCCGATCACGACAGACCCGGCGCCGCCGGCTGCGGGGACCGTGAGCGTGGTCTTGAGGCGGGCTCGACCCGAGGTCAGCGAGAGGCCGTCGTAGGTCATGGTGGCAGCAGTTCCCGACAGGTAGTAGAGCTTCCCGGCAGAGACCTGCACGGTGCTGGTGGTGGCCCAGTTCGCCAGCGATGCCCATGTCTCGTTGAGGCTGGCGGCGTCCTCGTACCGCTGCCGGGACAGCGCCAGTGACTTCATGGAGTCGGCGCGGCCCAGCACTTCCAGGCGGCGCAGGGACAGGGTGTCGGGGGCCTTGGCGTGGTCGGCTGTCTGCGTGGCAATCGTGGCAGTAAGGGCGGCCCCCAGGGGGTGGGCGGGATCCTTCGCCTTGGCCGCGGTGGTGGTGCTCGTGTCCGAGGCCGGGTCGTCCATGTAGGTGGCCACGCCGGCGTCCGAGCCGCCCGGGCCGACCGGCAGCTCGCCGGCGTTGACGGTGGTGCCGTCGCTGAGCGTGGTGACCAGGTCGGCGCCCTGGATGGCGACGGCCGTGACGCTGGTGCCCTGCTCACCCCGCGTGATCGGCGTGGCCTCGCCCGGCTTGATCGGCGCGACGATCGTCAGGTCGTTGACCCCGGCTCCGCTGGTGCCATCGCCGGCCGCGGTGAGACGGCAGGTGAACTCCGGGAAGTCGACCAGCGTCGTGCCCGCGTACACCTCGGAGAACGTCACCCGGTGGGTGGCGGCGCCGGCCGGGACCTGGGGGTTGACCTTGGTGCTGGTCAGGTCGACGACGTACACGAACGGGTTCGTGGCCCCGCCGGCCGGCGCGGTGTACGTGAGGTAGCCGTCGGCGTCGATGGCGCACTCGATGACCGCGTTCCCGCCGGTCCACGGCACCGGGGAGCCGGCGGCGACCTTCACGAAGGTGTTCAGCGGGGTGATCAGCACGCGGCCGGCGGTGCACCACACGGTGTCCGGGTTGTCGTCCGGGTCGCCGCCGGTGTCGCCCACGGTGAGCCCGAAGCGGCCGATCACCTTGGCGTAGTCGAGGTCCGGCAACGTGGGCTCCTTCGATCAGGGGTGGTCGAGACGGGAAGGCGGTCAGGAAGCCGGCTGCTCGAGGGCGGTGACTCGCTGGGCGAGGGCCTCGAGCTGGGTGCGCAGGTCGTCGACCTCGGCCTGGAGGGCGTCGGCGCGGCGCTCGTGGTAGCGCAGGATGACCTGCTGAAGGGCTGGGACGCGGTCGTAGGAGATCCCGCCGGCGACGTGGTCCTGGTCGCGCAGCAGCCAGGGCTCCATCTCCGCGCCCATGGCCTCGACGTAGTCGACGATGAACCCGGCGTAGGTGCGCTTGGCCGGGTCGTCAGCCTCGCCCTTCATCGTGAACGTGTAGCCCTGCAGCTCCAGGTACTTGCGGGCCAGGTCGTCATCGTCGGGCAGCGCGGTGACGTTGTCCTTCACCTCGAGTGTCGAACTAGAAGCGGGGACGAGACGGCCGAGGTTGTTGAAGTTGGCCGCCCGGCCGTTGCCGCCTCCGTTTTCGGAGTCGTCGAACAGGCCCTGGGTGGAGTGCATCTGGCCGTAGTTGAGGGTGTTGCCGTTACCTCCACGTGGGAGGAGTTCGATATCGCCGTTGGTGGACAGGTCACCGTTCAGCCAGATCGATGAGGCCGCACCAGTCGAGCTCTGCGGAGAGAACAGCCGTGTCTGCAGCCATCCGCCCGTGACCAGCGAGTACAGGCCGCCTGGCGACACCTCGCTGGCGTCTCCGGTGTATAGCTTGATGTCCCCAGAGGTCGAGACTGTGACGCGCTGTCCGGAGGCCGCGGTCTGAAGGGTCGAGCCGGTGATGGTCTTGCCGTTGATGGCGTTGGCGTCGAGCTTGTCGGCCGTGATGCTGTTGCCGACGATCTTGTCGCCGCTGATCGAGTTGCCCGCGATCTTGTCGCCCGTGATCGACAGACCCACGATCTTGCTGCCCGTGATGGTGTTGCCGACGATCTTGTCGCCCGTGATCGAGTTCGCGGCCAGCTTCGGCGTGGTGATCGCCCCGTCGCTGATGCTCGTCGAGGTGATCGGGAACTTCCCCTGCAGCCCCGAGATGTCCGTCTTGGCCTGCGACAGGTCGGACTGCACCTGCGGCAGCGTGACGTTGTTGAGCTGGTCGAGGTTGCCCTGGACGCCGTCGAGGGTGCCGTCGATGTCGTCCTTGACCCCGCCCACGCCCGGCGGCGGGGCCGGCACCGCGTTGGCCGAGGCGACCGCGCCGTCCACGGTGAAGCCGAGCGTGACCAGCCACTTCCCCGGCGTGATCGTGTGGGTGATCGTGGTGATCCGCGAGTCGTCAGCCAGGCCGGCCCGGTCGTTCGAGACCGCGACCAGGTCGTAGAGGTCCAGCTTCGCCTTCGCCAGGTCGTCGGTGCCCCGGATCGGCAGCACCATCGAGTTCACCCGCAGCGCCGGGGTGGCGTTGACGTCGAGGATCTGCTGGGCGTAGGCCTGGATCCCCGCCGCGTCGGCCGGGTCGAAGCCCTGCACCGTGTACTCCGCGGCGTGCTCGCCGTACTGCTGGTAGGACGCCTGGTCGACGTAGGGCCCGAACACGAGCTCCTCGGTCGAGCCGCTGGTAGCGATCACCCGTAGCACCCGGACGGTGACGGAGTTGATGACCTTGTCCAGGTCGAAGGCGATGTCGAGGTCGGTGTTGTACGACGTCTCGTCCAGCGTCGCTGCCACCGTCGAGTCGATCTGGTCGCGGTCCCATGCCTGCAGCACGCCGTTGCGGTCCACCCACGCGAAGCCGAGCACCGTGTCGCGGGTGACGGCCACCTGGTCGAGCACCGAGGCGTTCCCGTTGTAGGCCACCACCGTCGCGGCCGCCACCTGGTCGCCGGACCCGTTGCACGACCACGGCACGCCCGCGCCCTCGAGCAGGTACGGCAGCTCGGCGATCGTCGCGACGCCCTCGAGGCGCGGCGTGCCCGCCAGGGTGTTGATCGGGTCGACGGCGGTCAGGTTGACCTCGGCCCGCTTCTGCTCGTTGGCCTGGAGCAGGTGGTAGGTCACCGCCCCGGTGAGCACCTTCCCCGCGAAGAGCACGTCCCCGTCGACGGTGACCAGGCGGATGCGCCGGCCCTGCCGGATCAGGTCGTTCTGGGTGGGGTCGAGGATCGCGTCGAACAGCTGCACGCTCATCGAGCCGACGTTGAGGTCCTCGCGGTCCACGGTGATGTTCGCCGACGGGCCGAGGATGTTCTGGTACGGCACCGGCACCAGCGTGCCGACGTCGCCGGTCGCGGAGGTCGCGATCGAGGCGGAGGCGTATGGGGTGCCCGCCCACGCGTAGGTCTCCCCGGCGGTCGGGGTGCTGGCGCCGTCGAAGAACGACGTGAAGCCGAACCCGCGGAACGGCTCCACCTGGACCTGGTTGACGTAGTGCACCTCTCCCGGCGCGAGGTTGCCGTACTCCACCCGCAGCCGCACGTGGGTGGCGTTGGTGGGTGCGGTCGCCAGCGCGGTGATCTGCGCCGTCCAGTCGTCCGGCGTCTCCGTCACGGTCCGCAGCGCCACCGTGGCGATCTCGTCGCCGTTGGCCTTCAGCCAGCGCGCCGAGAGGGTGACGTCGCGCCTGTGCCCGCCCGGACGGCTGCGCGCCGCGAGGAGGTAGTCCCGGCCACCCGTGACCGGCATCAGCTCCGAGGCGAGCCGCGCGGGGCCGGTCGTGTCGCCGGTCTTGGTGATCGTCAGCGAGGCCTCGCCGTCGAGCTGGTGGTACGACGAGGTGCCCACCGAGGCGCCGCCGTGGGCGCTCCAGCCCCCGACACCCTGCGCCCCGGTGGGGGTCGGCATCAGGTTGGTGCGCTGCCACACCAGGCCGTCGGAGGCGGCGGCCTCTGTCACCGTCACGTCGAGAACGGCCATCCACGTCGAGGCGATCGGCTGCCCGCCGTCGGCGGCGTAGTGGTCGAAGCGCAGCCGGCAGTACGCCGCGCCAGCCGGCACCGCGGTGGACCCGATCTGCCGGTACGTCAGCGACCCCTGCAGCTGCGCGGTCGGCGCCGTCGAGCCAGTGAGCGTCTTGGAGACGTCGAGCCACTCGATCTGCGCGGTGTACTTGCCGTCGACCGAGGGCGCCTGCCACGACGCGGCGACGTAGCCGCCTGCGGCGACCGGCATCGGCTCGGTGTAGAAGTAGCTGTCCGCCCCGCCCGGGGAGGTGTACGTCAGGCCCATGCCCGACACCGAGCGCAGCAGTGAACCGGCGACCGGGGTGACCCACCCCCACGCGCCGAGCTCGCCCGAGGGGTTGGGCACCAGGTTGAGCAGCTCGCCCGGGTCGGGGTCGCGCTCGACCTCGAGGCGCAGCAGCTGGTCGACGCGCACGCTCACTTCGACCACCGAACCTTGGTCCGGCCGCCGGCCTTGAAGTAGTCGTCGAGGTAGTGGGCGATCTCCCGGCCGACCTCCGGGCCCCGTGCGCCCACGGGCACCTTCACCTCGAGGTGGATGTGGGTGTCACCCTGCTTCGCTGCCGGAGCGTGGCCGATCGTGGAGTACCGGTTGCCGGCGTGCGTCTGGGCGGGGCTGATCTTCTGCACCGAGATGTGCAGTTCACGGCGAACCTGGTTGACCAGGCGCCCGGCCAGGCGGTCGGCGATCTGGTCGAGCTTGTGCCGGCGCTTCTCCAGCCCCTTCACGACGCCCTCAGCGCCCCGCAGCCCGGCGCCGTAGAACTGGGTGCGCATGTCGCTGCCGAGCTTCCCGCCGGCCTTGCTGATCTTCGAGGTCAGCTGGTTGATCTGCTTGACCGCGCTGGACCCGCCTGAGGCGATCGCCTGGGCCGTGGCCAGCGCACCCTCGAGGTCGCCGGACGCCGCCGTGTTCAGGATCTGCCGCAGGCTCGTCTTGTTCAGCTTGCCCTTGAGCTTCTCGATCACAGCCGAGAACTGCTGGGCGACACTGGCCCGGGCCGCGAGCTGCGAGAGCAGGGCGGGCAGCGTGACCGCGGTGCCCCCGCCGACCGTCCCGAGGCCCACAACGCTGCCGTAGTCCCGGTAGCCCGTGCGGATCGACTTGGCGAAGTCGTCGGCGGCGTGCTTGAGCTGCTTGTACTTCTCGACGGCCTTGTCGAGCAGCTTGCTGTTGTGGTCCTGGGCCCGCCCGTTGGCCAGCAGGGCCGCCTTCTCGTCCTTCAGGCTGCGCAGCAGCGCCTTGCGGCGGCCGGCCTGCTTCTTCCCGTCGAGCCGGGACGTGATCAGGTGGTCGATCTTGTCCAGGGCCGACTTCACGCCCGAGAGGCCCTTGTCGACGCCCTTGAGCACCTCGTGCACCAGCCGCTGACCGGCGTTCTTGGCCTTGCCCTTGCGCCGCGCGAGCCCGTCGGCCAGACCGTCGCCGAGGTACTGACCGACCTCGCGCATCTTCCGCGAGGGCGAGCGGATGGCGCCGGCCTTCTTCGCCGCGCCGATCGCGCCAGCCACCGCCGCGGCGGCCTGGGCGGCCAGCTGGGCAGCCGTGCCGGAGAACCCGGCGATGACGCCGGCCTTCATCGCCCCACCGATCTGGGTACCGCCGCTGTGGGCGACGCCCGCGGCGCGCGCGGCCGAAGACTGCAGGCTGCCAGAGAACCCGCTCAGGTCCGCGCGGGCGTTCTTGGGGCCGCTCTCGAGGTTCTTCCGCACCCCCTGGCTACCGGACGACGCCTGGTGCAACCCCTTCGTGATGCCGGCGTTCAGGCTGTTGAGGAAGGGCCCCATGTCGAGCTTGCTGGCCGCAGAGCGCCGGGCATTGTCGGCCGCCCGGGTGACGCGCTGGACGGCCTTCACCGTGGTGTCGGCGCCCGAGGCCTGGATGAGGGTCCGGACCTTCTTCTTGCTGAGCAGGTTGTACTGCTGGGCGATCTTCGCGACACCCCGCGTGGTGGGGATGATGCCCACGGCCTCGATCTTGGCGCGCACGTTCTTCGGGATCGCCTTGAGCTTGCCCGTGTAGTCGGCGGTCGCCGCGGCCGTGGCGCGCACCTCGCGGGCCTGACCCCGCAGCACGCCGGGCATCTGCTTGAGCTCGGCAATGTTGGTCTGCAGCGCCTTCTTCTGCTTCTCCAGAGCCGTCTCGGCCTCGGTGGCCGACTTGGTGAGCCCGCCGGCGGGGTCGAAGTTGTTCGGGTTCGTCGCGATCGCGCGCTGCTGTGCGTCCAGGTCGGCGATCTTGCGCTTGTAGTCGCCGACCACGGCGCCGAGCTGCCCCATCGCGCTCTTCTGCCCGAGTGCGGCGTTCACGACCTGCCGCGACGAGATCCCGTACTTCGCCGCGGTGGTGATCAGGCCGGACTGCTGGAGCTTCTGCAGCACCGCGGCCCGGGTCGCCCCCGTGTAGGCCCCGGTGACCTGGTCGAGGGTGTCCTTCAGCGACTGCAGGCCGCTCTTGGCCTGCTCGATCGGCTTGATGGCCGCGATCTTCGCGTAGCTCTCACGGGCCTTGTCCCCGGCGCTGCGGCTGTTCCGAGCGATGGAGACGAACAGGCCGGCCAGGCCGCCGAGGCCAGCCCCGACGACACCGCCCACGGCGAACCCGGTCGCGGCGCCCCCCAGCGTCGTCTCCAGCGCCCCCACGGCCTTGTTGCTGGCGTGGGCCCCCTGGATGAGAGCCACCATGCCACCGACGCCGGCCGCGGTGCGCGCGGCAGCCCCCAGGCGGCCCATGAGGGCCGTGGTGTTCTGCGCCCGGGTCTCGGCGTAGGTCATCTCGGCCCGCCACTGCTGGATCCGCGCGATGTTCAGGGTCACGGCACCGGTGGCCGAGGTGAACGCGCCGGTGAGCCTGGGCAAGATCAGCGCCGCGATGGCGGCCTGGACCCCGATGGTCTTGATCGGCTGCGGCAGCGCGTCGACCGCCGTCGCTGCGGACATGGCGAGGTCCGCCAGCGTCTTCACGGCTGGCAGGAGGTCCTCGGCCAGCGGCACCGCGGTGTCCTTCAGCGCAGTTGCGGCCGAACCGGCGATCGAGGCCAGAATCTTCAGCGCCGGCACCAGCTTCGACGTCGCGGCCTCGCCAGCTGCGATCATGTTGTCCTGGTTCTTCGCCAGCCAGTCCGCAGCCTCCGAGAGCGGCTTGTTCAGCTTCGGCGAGAACTGCCGGTACAGCGACTGGATGGCCGAGACCCCGGTCGCCTTGAGGCTCTGCAGGGTGCCGAGGAAGCCCTTGGACTGGGCGTTCGCGAGCTTCTGCGCGGCCCCGGCCTTCTTGACGCCCTGGGTGTAGTCGTCGAGGGTCTTGACGCCGTCCTTCAGGATCACCGACGCAGCGGTCGAGGCGTTGACGCCGAACAGGTTCTTCAGCGCGTAGGCCTTGTCCTGCCCCTTGAGCTTGTCGATGCCCTGGGCGAGGTCGCCGATGATCGCGCGGAACGGTCGCATCTTGCCGGTGGCGTCGAAGATGTGGACGCCCATCTGCTGCAGCGTGATGTTCGCGGCTGTGGTGGGCGCCTGCAGCCGGATGAACATCTGCCGCAGGCCGGTGCCCGCCTGGGACCCCTTGATGCCCTGGTTGGCGAGCTCGGCGAGCAGGGCGTTGAGCTGGTCCATGCCCACGCCGGCCCGGGCAGCCAGCGGGGCGGCGTACTTGAACGACTCGGCCAGGTCGGAGACGTCGGCCGAGGAGATGTTCGCTGCGTTCGCGAGGCTGTTGGCGATGTGCCCGGCCTGGCTGGCCTTCAGCGAGAACGTGTTCAGGGTGTTCGAGACGAACGTCGAGGCGTCGGCCACCGAGAGCTCGCCGGCCTTGGCGAGGATCATCGTCGCGTTGATGGCCTTCAGCGACTTGTTCAGGGTCAGGCCGGACTTCGCGAGCTCGACGACCCCGGACGCAGCGTCACCGGTCGTCTGGCCCATCTTCGCGTAGAGCTGGGCGTTGTTCTCGAGGGTGCTTGCCGCGCGCTTCATCTCGGCACTACTCGAGCCGGTGAGCGCCTGGATCTTGTTCAGCGTGGTGACGTAGGCCCCGCCGGTCTTCGTGACCGCCGCGCCAGCCTTGACCAGGGCCCCGATCGCGAAGACGCCGGCGAGAGCCTTGCTGGCCCGGCTGACGCCCTTGCCCATGGTGCCGTAGGCGCGCGCGGTGAGCGCGGCTTCGGCGCGGGCCTGCCGGCCGTTGGCCAAGATCGCGATGCGGATGGGCCCGGCCATGTCAGCTCACCAGCCCTTCTCGCGTAGCTTCTCGGTCATCCGAACGAACGCATCCCGCTCGAGGCGAGACAGCGCCATGTACACCTCGGGGGGCTGGCGCGTCAGATAGCACCAGGACCCCATGTCCTCCGCCCTCAGTCGGCGGAGGAGTCGCCTTCCCCCGCCGGAGTCTCCGGCTCGTCCGGATCGACCTCTTCAACGTCGTCGGGGAAGAAGTCGCTGACCTGGGCGAGGGTGAGCCCCATGACGTGCCGGTAGGCCTTGCCCTTCGCGTCCTTGATCTCCTGGGCATCGAGGTCACGGCCGACCACGACCATGGCCAGGGCCCGCAGGCCGGTGGACGGCTTCGTGGTGAGCAGCACGTCGGGCATGGCGCCGAAGCGCGCCTCGATCTCCTGCTCGTCGTAGCCGGTGAGCGACTCCAGAACTTCGCTGGTGCCCATGGTGCTCTTCTCGATCATCTGAGTCCTCGTCTCGTGATCTGTGCGTTGATTTCCTGTTCGAGCCGCTTCAGGGCGAACGGCTGCCACGCCTTGTCGGCGCGCTGCATGAACCCGTTGGCGGCGATGTGGTGCTTGGCCCACCCGTAGTTGATGGGGCCGGCGTAGGGCACCGAGGCCCGGCCGGCGGCCACGTGGGCCGACGACCGGGCTCTGTTGCCTCGCACATCGCCGGCGAGAGTGCCCGAGCGGTGCGGGGCGTAACTGGACGCGAGGCGGGCGCCCTCGGCGGCGATGGTGGAGAAGGCGTCCTTGAGGTCGTTGACCTCCAGACCGATCTCGAGCAGCGCCCGGACCACGGCCGAGAGGCCCGTGACCCGGACGCCGCCCGATGGCATGGCTCAGACGACCGATCAGACGCCGGTGTCCATGGTCGGCTTCGCGGTGAACTCCCACTCGAAGTCGACCGTGAACTTCGCGGTGGCCGAGGCGTTGGCCTCGCCGCCGAGCAGGTCGCCGTCGGGCTCGGTGATGATCACGTTGCCCGTGAACGTCGGCTGGGTCACCGACGCCGCCGCGCCGCCGTTCGGGGCGATGATGGCCGCGACCGTCTCCCCGGCGTGGTTCCAGATGTAGTCCCAGATCGAGCCGGTCTCCATGTTCTGGCTGGCCGTGCCGGTCAGCTTGTAGACCCGGGAGCCGCCAGCGGCGGCGTCGGCGAAGCTGGTGAAGTCGGAGTCCCCCGCGCCGGAGGTGATCCGGCAGTTGGACACCTGGACGGTCACGTCCGTCGCGGCGAGCTTGAGCGTGAGGGAGCGGGTTCCGAGGGCAGCCATGGCGTGCGCCTTTCTTGAGGTGGGTGTGCTACTTGGCGGTGACGGCGAAGCCGCCCACGTTGTCGGCGCCGTCGACGTGCGCGACGGCGGTGAAGTCGCCCGGTGCGTCCAGGACGAACACGGCGACCTGGTCCGCCCCGACTGGGCGGGCGGAGACGCGGCGGGTTCCGGTCGGGCCGGACACCTCGAACACGACAGGCGCGTCGGTGCTGACCTTCAGCTCCCACAGCGACCCGACCCGGCGGGCCTTCGGCGTCCGCGGCGCGGGCTTCTTCTCGGCCCGCTCGGTCGTGTCGGTCATGATGCCTCCAGCTGGATCTCGGTCTGGGTGGTGATGGCCACGGCGATGTAGGCCTGGCCACTGAGCTCGATGGAGCCGGGCCGGCCGACCTCGAAGAGGCCGACCAGATCAGCGATGACGAACAGGACGCCCTCGACCAGGCCGTCTAGCTCGTCGGCGCGCTGCTCGTTCACGCCTGGGCCCGCGACCACCACGATCTGGTGGTGCACGATCACCCCGCCGAACGCCGCCCCCTCCAGCGAGATGTAGGGCTCGGCCGGGGCCACGTAGACCATCGGCGGCTGAGCGATCTCGGGGACGGTGCTGAAGGCGAAGTAGCCGGCAGCGGTCAGCGCGTCCTTGAGCTCGGTGCGCTTGGCGACCAGGGCGCTCACGCGAACCCCATGTCGGTGATCCAGCGGCTCAGCAGGCCGTAAGCGGGGCGCAGAGGGTCGGCGCCGATCCGCACCGGCACAGAGGCGCCGCCGTCAGGGGTGCTGAACTGCTGGGTGAGCACACCGTTCGGGGCACGGCGCTGGTTGAACAGCTCGACCGCGACCGCGAGCCAAGCCTTCTCGGCAATCACGGTCGGCAGGTCGGTCAGGTAGGTGGCGCCGGCGTACTGCTTGAGCAGCTCATTGGCGACGCTCACGCAGTTGCTGAGGACCGTATCGCTGACCGTCGCGGCCGGGACGTTGTTGAGCTCGGCGCGCAACTGGGTGGCGTCGACAGCCATGGCCCGGTCCTTCCTTCGAAGTTGGTTGGCGCTGCCGCCCGTCGACGAGGACGACGGACGGCAGCGCGTCCTTGGCGATCAGCCCTTCTTGGCCGGGGTGGCCTTCTTGGCGGTCTTCTCGCGGGTCTCGACGTTCCCGCCTGGGGCCGGCCGGGTCTCGACCTTCGGGGCGTCCTTGCTGCCGCCGGACGCCTGCTCGACGTGGCCGGCGGAGATCATGCCCTTGGCGACGTGGTCAGGCAGATCGATGGTCTTGCCGACTGCCGGCCAGGGGGCGCCGTTGTAGAGCCCCGTCTGGGCGACCTTGATGCGGACCTTCATGTGCTCTCTCCTTCGACGCTCAGTGGTCGGCGGGGGACGGCCGCCCAAGGTCTAGCCCTGGGCGGCCGTCACCTCAGGTCACGCCGCCGGGGTGGCGAGGTGCTTGACCGCGTTGGGGTCGATCGCGACCGAGCCCGTGCGGACGATGCCGCGGAACTTGGTCTGGTCGTTCTCGAAGCCCGCGTCGGTGGACCGCTCGAAGCGCAGGCCGCCCGCGATGCGGACGTACAGCGCCGACCAGTCACCGAAGAAGATGGGCTTCTTCGAGGCGGCGAACCCGTCGAACTCGGGGACGATCTTCACCGGCTTGCCGAGAACCATGTCCGGGTCGCCGGCGACCAGGGCCGGCTGCCACACAGGCTCGCCGGTCGAGGTCTTCAGCTTGCGGACCACGGCCGCGGCCTGGTCGTTCATGCCGAACATGGCGCCGGTCCGGTAGGCCGGGAGCACCGAGTGGAACAGGTCGATCAGCAGGTCGGAGCCCTGGCCAGCGGTGTCCTGCGAACCGAGGTTGGTCAGGACACCGGCCGGGCTGGTCACACCGGCGGTGGTGAACCCGGAGGCAGCAGCGGCGGCCGCGATGGCGGCGACCTTGTTGCCCAGGCGGCGTCCGGCGTTCCGGGCCAGGTAGCCCTCGAGGTCGAACGTGGCGTCCTGGATCAGCTCGTTCGGCACGTTGGTGATGAAGCCGTACTTGCTGACCGAGAGGTCCACCGTGGTGATGGTGGAGTCGGACTCGACGACCGGGTCGTTCGGGTTCAGGACGGCGCCGTCGACGTCGGCGTGCGCGGTCGCCTTCGGCATCGGGATGGTGTTGCCATCCGAGGTGTCGAACAGCGTCACGCCGGCCTGCAGCAGCTCGGAGGCCGCCAGGGCGTACTCCCACAGCTGGCCGTAGACGCCGGCCTTGCCCAGGCCGCCGGCGCCGGACATGTCGCGGCTCTCCTCGGCGCGGCGGCTCTCGGTGAGCCGGGTCAGGAGGCCCCGGACGGCCGGGATGTCGTAGGCGCCGCGGCTCTCGTCGCGGGCCCACTTCGCGAACTCGGACTCGGCGTCGTTGCCGCGCTCCTCGGGCTCGCGGCCGGTGACCTTGCGGAAGGAGTCCTCGAGCTCTTTCGCGCGGGTCTCGCCGTCGATGATCGACTGCGCCCGCGTGGCGAGGGCGTCCACCTCGGCGTTCATCGCGTCGAACTTGGACTGCTCCTCGCTCGAGAGGTCGCGGCCCTCCTGCACGGCGCCGCTGGCGAGGTTCTGCATGTCCTTGACGAGCGCCGCGCGGCGCTCCATGAGCTGGTCTGCCACGGAGGTCATGGCTGATCCCCTTTCCGGGACGAAGTTGGTTGGTGCTGGTCATCCCGGTGGGGTCGCCCTGCCGGATGCGCCGTGCCCCGGCGCTGGGGTGGTGCTGCTGCCCGACGCGGGTGGGTTCGTCCTGCCCGCGCGTAGGCAGTGGTCAGTGCTTGGCCTTGAGGGGGCTGAGGTCGACGGCCTTCGCCGCGGCCAAGGCGACGGCGGCCGAACGCTTCACCGGAGCGCCCCTGTCGGTGCGCTTGAAGAACTTGGTCAGCTCGTTGTGCTGGGCGAGCGAGCGGACCTCCTCCGGCGCAGCGTCGAACTTCTGGGCGAGGTGGCGCAGGGCGACGGAGGTGTCCTCGTAGGCCGGGGTGTTGACCGGTGCGACGTCCATGAGCCGGCCGGAGACCAGCGTGCGGAGTGGGAACCCCTGGTCGGTCGTCGTCCACTCCTCCTCGAACACCATGAAGGCGAACGAGGACTGGGCGACGTCGCCGCGCTGCACGAGCTCGTACACGTCGCCCCTGGCCGAGGGGAGGTCGACCTGGTAGTCGAGGCCGACGTCGTCGACCCCGAGCCGCAGGGTGCCGGCTTGGGTGGTGCCGAGCAGCATGTTGTCGTCGTGGTTGTAGCGGGCCACGACGCCGGGCCAGTTGTCGCCGCGGGACTTGTTGAAGAAGTTCGGGGCGATGCGCTCGACGAAGCCGCCGAGGTTCTGGGAGAACCGCTCGAACTTGGCGGCGTACCCACCGATGGTCAGGGCCTTGTCGGAGCCGGCACGGACCTCGACCCGCACCGACGTGAAACGACGCTCGGCGTCGGTCATGGCTGTTCCTTTCGTGTGTTCGGCTCCTGCTTGGGCGCAGGGACGTTGTGGCGGTCGCCGCCGGCCACTGGCGGGCGGTCCTCGAGCGCCCTGGCCTCGTCCACCGACAGGCGCCCGTCGGCGATCTGGGCGCCCGTGATCTCGGTGCGGGTCTTGATGTCGACGCGCATGGTGGCGTCGACGTTGAACTTCACGTACTGCCGGTTGGGCAGGAGCCTGGCGAGGGCGTTCTCGACCCGGACCAGGTAGGGCCGCATGTCCGATGCGCGGCGGATCTGCCGCAGCTCCTCGGTCTGGTAGGTCAGCGAGTTCGGGGCCGCGCCGCCGAGCTCGACCGGGTCGATCCCGTAGATCGCCGCGATCTGTGTGGCGGTCAGCTTCAGCGTGTCGATGAACTGCAGGTGGTTCGGGGGGATCTCGGGGGCCGTCAGGTCCCAGTCCTTGCCGGTGACGAACGGCTTGCCGAGCGCCAGGCGGGAGGTCAGTCGGTCGCTGACCTTCTCGGCGGCCGCGGCGTCGAGGAGCCGCTCGCTGTTGCGGAGCACCATCGGCGGGAGGCCGCCGCCGCGCTTCATGTCCGCGTATTCCTGGGCCGAGAGACCGGCGCAGGTGATCGAGGCGTAGTGCTCGATCGGGGACATCGCGATCCGCTTCCCCGACGGCACCAGCCATGGGATGTGCACGACGTTCGCGAACGGCACCGGGGCACCGAAGACGTACCACCGCTGCGCGGCTTCGCTCCACTCCCAGTCCCCGCGCTGCAGCCAGGTGACCGCGAGCGGGTAGCCCCAGCCGTCGACATCGCTGACCCAGCCGACGGCGTTGCCGTGCACCGCGAGCCCGTAGAGCGCCTGCCCGATCCACTGGTCGACGCCGATCCCGCCCGGCTCCTCGAGCCGGCTCAGGAGGCGAGGGAGCGGCATCTGGATGCGCTCGGCCTCGGACAGCTTGCGGTAGGAGTCCAACGGCAGTGTGGACCCGTAGTCGACGATGTGGCGGATCGCCGCGAAGACGGGGCCGAGGCGCGTAGCCCTGGTCTCGTTCGGCTGACGCGTGAAGCCGTCGGCGTCAACCCAGGACTGCATGGACCGCTGCTCGGTGCGGCCGCGGAAGAACAGGCTCACCGCGTCGACCGCCATGACACGAGCAGGGCGACCGCGCCGACGACGAGGAGAGCGGCCGGCGGCCACACGAACCAGGCGAAGCCGGCCAGGCAGGCAACGCCCAGGAGGTCGAGCGCGGTGGTCAGCATCGCTGCCTCCTTCACAGAATCGAGTCGAGCACGTCGTAGACGGGTGCGTTGTCGGCGGTCCAGCGGGCGATGGCGACTCCCTCGAGGGAGGAGATGTCGCCGGACTTCCGGGCGAACACCCGCCGCTCTCCGACCTTGCGCCAGCCGGCGGCGTCGACCGCCGTGTTGAGGTCGTCGTAGTCGCCGTGGGTGACCGTGCCCTGCTCCACGGCCGTCCGGAGGTCGGAGCAGGACTGGACGAAGTCGTCGAGCCCCAGATACGTCAGCTGAACGCCCGCGTCCTCGAGGGCCGGGATCAGGAACGACGCCGGACCCTTCTTGTCGATCCCGACGGGGACGCCGCGCTCCACCTGGATGCGCTTGACCTCAGCGACGAACCGCTCGGCGTCAACGTCAGCTCGACACCTGAGCACCGACCCGAGGTGGTGCTTCCCGTCGTTGCCGACGGCGGCGCCGAGCGACAGCCACGTCTGGTCAAGGTCGGCCGCGATCCCGAGGGCGAGCGGCTCCCCGACCGGCTCCAGCGGCGTCTCGCCGTCCTCGCCGTAGCCGATGAAGCACCGCGACCAGGCGCCGGCAGTGAAGATCCCCAGGCCGCCAACCCGGTCCCAGATCCCCAGGCCCTCGCGCAGGAACGACTCCATCCCAAGGAGCCGCTTCATGCGCAACATGGCTCGGGCCGGCGTGCGGTGCGGGAACGAAGGGTTCGCCTTCGCCCACTGCTCCCGATCGGCGGGGTCCGCGTCCTCGTCGGCGCTGAACTCGACGTACAGGTAGTCCCCGGACTCACCCGAGAGCGCCTCGTGCCGCATGTTGAGGAACACGTCTGACGGATCGGTCGGCTTGGGCGGCGTGCCGATGAAGAACACCAGCGGGTTCGGGTGTGTGTTCGTCGCCGGGATCATGTCGTCCAGCGCCGACTGGGTGAGGATCTGCCCCTCGTCGAACACGATCACGGCAACCTTCTGGAAGCCACGGCCGAAACCCCGCTCGCGGGCGCCGAACAGGATCCGGGAGCCGTTGCGGAACTTGATGACCCCGTTGCCGCCCGGGTTCGTCGCCGAGACGATGTGCGGCCGCAGCTTGGGCTGCTCCACCATCGTCTTCATCGACTGGAACGTCTCGTTCGCGGTCGGGTAGCGGTGAGCCGTCCAGAGCACCAGCGTGCCCGGGTTCGCCAGGCACAGCGCGAAGATGATCGCGCCGATCAGGTAGGTCTTGCCGACCTGCCGGGGGATCGACAGGACGACCGCCTCGGCCGCGTAGAGGTGGTCCTTCCGCTTACCGAGGATCGCCTTGCCGGCGCCGTCCTGCCAGGGGTCGAAGGTGATCCCGACCTGGAGGCAGGTATCCCGCACCGCCGGCCAGCCGGTAGAGACGATGTCCTTCGGCAGGACTACGTACCGCGCTGCCTCAGAGAGCGTTGGGGTCGAAGTTGTCATCTGGCGTGTCCATGGCCTTACCGATGGCGTCATCGCCCTCGGCCGACTCGACCGCCTTGATCTCCTTCACGATGTTCGCCAGGCGGAGGGTCAGCGCGGCGAGCTCGCGCTTCGGGCAGTCGGGATCGGTGATCGCCTCGGCGATTCGGTCGCGCATCGCCTCGAGCAGGTCTCGCTCGGTCCCGTTCTTCGCCGCGTCGGCAACCGACATAGCGACCTTCGCCTTCGGCTTCGGCGCTGCCTTCGGCTTCGGCGCTGCCTTCGGCTTCGGCGCTGCCTTCGGCTTCGGCGCTGCCTTCGGCTTCGGCGCTGCCTCGGGCTTCGGCCGGCCAGCGCGGCAATCGGCGTTGCAGTACTTCCGGTTGGGCCGGGCGTCCTTCGGCAGCGGGGTCGAGCAGAACGCGCAGCGTCGGCGTCGGGCTGCCATGAGTCTCAGAACCTCCCCGGATCGGTCGAAAGTGGCCCGGAGCGGGCCGACGTGCTGCAGACCTTCGGCCGTCGATGGGGCTTGGCGGAAAACGCGTGTGTGTGCAGCGAGACTGCGGCGGTCTCTGCGACCTCCCTACCCAAAGAATCGAAGGCCTGTTCGAATCCCTGAAGGACTCGACCGTCGGGTCACAGCACGAGACGGCGGACTCGCGCTGCGCGCATCCGGTTGCCGCGGCTCGCCGCCTCCGAGAGGTTGCACCCGAGATGCGATGGGCCGAGGATCACGGTCCCGGTCTGGTCGTGGCTGATCGAGGCTCGATCGAGCGGTGAGATGTCGCGGCTCGAGCGCTTGCACTCCGACTCGACGCAGACCAGCCACTGGCCGGCGGCCTGTGCTCGTCGAAGCTGCTGGTAGGCGGCGCGGTACTCCGGCGTGCGGTGCTGGGCCTTGGCCATCTTTGCCTGACACCTCGCTCCGGCGGGGCTACCTTGGTCGGCGTGAAGAAGCTCGGGTTGCCCGCTGTCGTCGTCATGGCCCTGCTGCTCGCCAGCTGCGGTGGCGGCGGCGATGGTGGGCCGAGCGCCAAGGACCGTCAGCGGGCCCAGGACTTATGCGCGAGCGCGGGGCAGTACCTCGGGCGGGGCATGGACCTGGACCGGTACCAGAACCCCGACGGCTACCGTCTCTGCGTCAAGGATGCGGCCAAGGTCGCGGACTGCCTGGACACACCGGCCAAGTCGATGGGCGATGCGTGGGTGCCGGAGAACTGCGACAACGACGGCTACAACTGACCGCGACCCCAAGCCCTGTGCGGGTTCTGGGGTCGCGAAACTGGTCGACGCCAGTGTGCCCGACGGGGCCGGTGTGGTCAAGCGGTGGCGTCATTACTCGCCTTCCGGCGTGTCGGCCTCCTGCTCGGCGTTCTCGATGCGGATGTGCTCGGCCAGTAGTCCGATCTGCGTGCGGTCCCAGACCGAGCGACACTCGACGCAGAAGCCGGCCTGGAGTTCGAGGTTGATGCGCAGGCCGCCGCGGTGCTCGCAGACCGGGCAGGTACTGAAGGGTCGGTAGGCGGGCGTGTCCCAGCCGGTGATGATCCGGGCTTGGTGCCACCAGCGGCGGACGTCGTGCTCGATGTGGTGGGCCGAGCAGCACCAGGCGCCGTTCTCGTCGCGGTGTCCGCGGGGGCGGTCGCAGCGGTGGGTGTCGCGGAGGCCGTTGAGCCGCAGGAGGCGGGCGAGGGTCCCTGAGCCGGCGACCGTGCGTTGGGTGCGGTGGTCGATGGTGTCGGCTGGGATGACGCCTCCGAGGCGGTCGATCCACTCCCCTGCTTCGTCGTCGATGAGCATGAGGGTGTCGAGCGCTTCGATGCGTGCTGCGGGCTTGGAGACGGGGCCGCTGCCGGATTCGGCGCCGGTGCGGGCTGGGGTGGCGCCGAGCAGCTGGTGGACGAGGGCGGGGACGCGGGTGTGGTGTCGTCGTGACCAGCGGGTTCCGCCGAGGTCGACGGCGTACTCCTCGGTGTGGGTGTGTGGCCGGGTCAGCTCGGCCATCATCGTGTGGATGTCGGGCTCGTCGGTGGTCACTGGGTCTCCGGGGTGTGGTGGGCGTGGTCGCGGAGTTCGCCGACGATGGCGGCGACTTGGTCGCGGGGTAGGCCGCGGCTGGGGCGGGCGGTGGTTGCGGGTCCGTCGGCGCCGATCTGGTCGGCGCGGCAGGAGGGGCAGACGCCGGCTTTGAGTGCGGTGCTGTGGGTGCGGCAGTACTGGGCCCGGGTGGCGAGTTGTTCGAGTGCTGGTTCGCGCCAGTAGGTGGGGTTGGTGACGACGACGCTGGGGGTGTGGGCGGTGCGGTCTTCGGCGCCTCGGGTGAAGGCTCGGATGACTTCGACGAGCTGGCGTTGGTTGACGCGTGCGATGGCGGCGTGGATGCCGGGGATGTCCCAGCGTCGTGCGCCGTGGGGGCGGCAGTCGGCGATGAGTGGGGCGAGCCAGTCGGCTTGCTGGCGGGAGACGCTCATCGGACTGGTCCATCCATGACCTGGGGCACGGCGGCAGCCCGTGGGTTATCCACAGGCCCGGGTCGCGAAGCCTCGCGCGGACCAGTGAGGGTCATGGATGGGTGACCACCGTCTTCCCTTCCCTCACTCCCTTGTTCCCTTGTTCCCTTGTTCCGGGGGTGAGTGCTCAGTGAGTCCTCCGTGCGCGAGTCAGTGAGTCCGACAGTGAGTCCGGTGCGCGTCTGGGGTGAGTCGGTCATCACCACAGCCCGTCCGGCTCATGGATCGGGCACGGCGGGAGCTTGCTCTTCGTCGGCCGGTTGATCTTCTGGTGGGCTCGGAACTTGGGCGTGTGCATGTAACGGACGCCGGCGACGACGTAGCGGCACAGCGCGGGGTCGTCGTTGGGCTTGAGCTTGGGCGGGGACGCCATGAGGTCGAGCCAGCCGGTCATCTTCTTCTCGGTGACGTCGCGGTCGAGCGGGAAGCACTCGGCCAGGACGAGGCGGGGGTCGTCGACGCCGCGGCCGGAGTCGTCGAGGTACATCGAGAGGTAGTGCCAGGCGAGGCGGACCTCGCGGGGCCACGAGGCGAGCGTGAGCGACTTGGGCGCCTCGGGCTTGATCGATCGGATGCGCGCCATCAGTGCGAGCACTCCAGCCCGGCCGGGGTGGCGATGGTGATGGTCTGGCTCATCAGGTGTCTCCTCCTGGGAGGTCGGTGGTGAGGCGCTCGAGGAGAGCGGCGGCGGTGTCGGTGGTGGGCCCGCGCACGGCGGCCCGGGTGTCGGTGCGGACTTCGGCGGCGAGCAGGCGGAGAAGTTCGACGTCCTCTGGCCGTTCTGGGCAGCGGGCGTGCACCCGTGGGGTGCCATCGAGCCGGAGGGTGAGTAGCCGGCCGCACCACTCGCAGGGCGAGTGGCCGCGCTTGCACGCTTCCGACCAGTGGTGGCGGCCGGCGGTGGCCGGGTCGCCGTAGCCCGTTCGGCCGCAGACGGCGCACCGCCACTTCGGTCCGCTGTAGCTGTAGCCGTAGTAGCGGCCCTGGTGGACGTTGGTGAACGTCGTCGTCACCCGTGCTCGCTCGAGTTCGCCAGCTCGAGGAGCACGTCGGCGTGGCATGGGACGGGCTGGCCGTCGGTGTCTGTGAGGGGGCACCAGCAGGCGAGGTCGCGGCCGGCGAGGATGCGCCGGATGGTGTCGATGGTGGGGACGTGGAGCGGGCCGGAGCGTTCGGTCCGGGTGAAGCGGTGGGCTACTCCCCCGGCGTCGGTGAAGGTGGTCTCGCCGGTGGTGACGAGCTCGCGGTACATGCGGACCGAGTCCTCACGCGGGAACAGCTCGCCGCCCTTGGAGGCGATGGGGAACGGGCTCCCCCACGGCGTGGGGCGGCCGACGTAGACCGTGTCGACTGGCATGCGCCACCCGGCGGTGCGTTGGCGCTGGATCCGCTTGGGGGCGCTCACTGGGCGCGCTCCCATCCGGCGTCGAGCAGCAGCTGGGCGAGCACGGCCTCGTGCACGCGGGCGCGGCCCTGGTCGTCGATGTCGATGTGGAGCCTCGTGGTGGGGACGTCGGTGCCGGGGATGCGCTGCTCCCACACCTGGTGCTCAGCCACAGTGCTCGCCTCCCTCGGCGTAGGTGTCGGCCCGCTCGCGGAGCCAGCAGTCGGCATGTGCCCCCGTGCGCGGAGTCGGGTCGGTGACGTCGGTTTCCCATGCGTCCGCCGCCTCCCGCAGCGCCCGCGCACCAGCAGCCCGCTCACGCTCAGCGATCAGGGGTGCGAGTGATTCGGCAACATGGGTGATGAACTCAGTGGTTCGTTCTGCGCGGGACGTCAGGTTGCCCTCGCGAATGTCCCCGTTGCTGCTCGTGGCACCGCACGGGCAATGCCATGCGCCGCTGATGGGGCCGACGCGCGTCACGTGCGCCGCCAGCACCGCCGCGACCTCCCCCACGTCCCCGGCCTCGCGCTCCGTGGGCGTGGAGTCGGGGGCAGCGAACTGTGCGTGCAAGCGTCGCAGACGGGCGACCTCGGAAGCGTCCCAGCCGTGGCGAGCTGCGACCTCGTCCATTGCGGACTCCTCGCCGACCTCGTTCTCGTCGGCGTCCCATCCGAGCACGACCCCCCAGAGCCAGGCGTCCGCGCGGTCCTGCGCCCAGTCGCGGGAGTTGAACGCGAGCAGGCGCCGCAGCGACTCGCGGAAGTCCTCGCTCATCGGTACGCCCCAAGGAGCTCGACGCACGCCGGGCACGTGATCTTCATGCCGGGCGCCAGGGCATCGGTCCCGAGCCCGGCCAGGGCTCCGCAGAGGTGCTCCTGCGTGCGCCGGTCAATGCCGTGCACGACAGCCTCACCCACGACCCTCACCCCCGTCGCCCTCGGTCGCCACGGTGGATGAGGTGGGCACTCCGGGCGGAATGATGCGAGGGCGTCCGACACGCTTCGGCGGCGAGGGCGGCACCGGGACGCCCGACCGGGCGCTCGCCATGACGCACGATGCCCACGCTTCGTCGTCCCACTGGCAGCGTTCGTGGCCGCAATCCCGCACGTCGTCAGGCACGTCTTTCTCGGGCCTCTGCTGCTCAGACATGTCCGCCCTCCTCAGGCTCGGTGGTCTCGCGGGCGGTCGCACGCGGGTCGGCGTTGGCAGGTAGGAGCCGCCGCGCGCCGTAGCGGCAGCGGCGCAACTGGTCGAGGGCGTCTGCGAGATCAATGGGGATGGGGTCGGTGCGCCGGCTGTCTGCGGTGAGCACCGCTTCCACGGCCTCCTCAAGGCGCTCCGTTGGCGTGGAGTCGGGAGCGGGGCGGAGCCACGGCAGGACGCCGACACACCCGTCCGCGCCATGCAGGCCCCGGTCGTGCCGCTCGCTGACGGTGGTACTCAGCGTGAGCGACCCGCAGGCGCAACGATCCTCAGACATCGCTGTCCCCGTCGCCCTCGGTCGCCACGGTGGGCGAGGTGGGCGAGGTGGCGCGCTTGCGGGCCAGCAGTGCCCCCGTCCCGCGCGGGTAGGACATCGGCACGGCCCCGAGCCGGATCGCTTCGACGCGGAGACTCTCGGTCACGTCGTAGTGCTCGCGGTGCGTGCCCTCGTGCTGGAGCCACGACGGTCTCAACCCCAGTTCCGCCGCGAACGCCTCCAGTTCGTCGGACGTGTCGGCCATCAGGTGCGACCACTTCGCGGGCCGTCCGGTCAGCCGCGCCGGCCGTCGCATGTCGTCCACGTACACGGTCATCGCTCGCCCTCCTCAGGCTCGGTGGTCTCGCGGGCGGTCGCACGCGGGTCGGTGGTCAGCGCGCGGATGGCGCGGTCGGTCTCGTCCCCGCGTCCACTCGGCGCGGTCCAGAGGTCGTGATGGCCGACGACTGGCCGCCACCCGAGGTCGATCACCTGCTTGGTGATGTCGCGGGCCACCTCCGGGTCACCTGTGCGGGTGTGGATATGGGCCCACAGGTCGGCGGTCTTGGTGGCGTGGATGCCAGTGTCGCCGCGGCCGTGAGCGATGGCGTCGGCTCGGGCCTTGGCCCGGGCTGCGCACCGATCGACGTGTTCGGCGTCGACGTCGCTCGCTCGGCAGGTCGTGCAGGTGAGTCGCTGGTCGGAGCTCATCGGACGAACCTCACGAGCCGGTCAGCCAGCCAACCCCACACGGCGGCGCGGACGTTGTGGCCGGCCCGGTCGTGGTCGAACCAGTTGCAGTAGGCGCGGTGCCAGAGTGCGGTCCTCATGTCGTGGCGTCCGTCGTTGCACTTGCAGTTCATCGGGTCTCCTCGTGGGTGTCTCGGGGGGTGGTGGTGGGTGCGGCGAACGCCTCGCGGAACGACGCCAAGCTCGCCGCGAACTTCGCCCAAGTCGCGTCGACGAAGGCCGTCAGATCGGCTAGCCGTCGCCGCTGCTCTGCCCGCTCGACGTCGCGCCAGGTGAAGCCCCAGCGCGCACAGAGGTCGTCGCGGAGGCCGTCGAGGTACCTGCGGTCCTCGGGACTCACGCTGCGTTCTCCCCTGTGAGGTCGGTCCGGATCTGGGTGGCGGCGCCGAGGAGCTGCGGGTCGCCCTCGACGCGGCGGACGCCGTTGAGGGCGGTGGTGTGGTCCATGTCGAACTGGCTGCCGATCTCGGGGTACGAGCGGCCGGCGTCGCGCATGAGCCACATGGCGACGTGGCGGGCGTTCGTGCTGGTCTTGTCGCGGTGGCCGGCGAGGACGTGGTCGGGCGTGACGCCGAAGTGCTCGCAGGCGGCGTAGAAGACGCGGGTGGACCAGTTGCCGCGGGTCATGGTGGCTGCGGCCTGGACCGCGAGGCGCCGCACCCGGGCCTCGGCGGCCTTCTCCCGCTCGATCTCCTGGTCGAGCTGGCGGCGCAGCTGGAGGAGGTCGTCGAGGCGGCTCACACTGCACCCCCGAGGGACTTGGCCACGGCGGCGATGAGGTCGCGTGCGGCGGGCGGGGTGACGGCGTTGCCGCAGAGCTTCACGCGCTGCCGGCGGGTGCCGCCCCAGATGTAGTCGGCGGGGAACGCCATGCCGGCGGCCACCTCGTGGGGTTCGAGCATCCGGAACAGGCAGTCGTCGACCTGCGCCTCGGCCGCCGCGATGTCGCCGGGCGTCAGCATCGACTGGTGGCCGCTCGTGGTGAGCGTCCGCATGACCTCGCTGGCTGGGGTGACCATCTCGGCGCCGTCGCCCTTGCTGGAGTTGTGCCGCTGGATCAGGGCGTACCGGTCGACGGTGGTCAGGGTGCCGATCGGCTTGTCGGTGGGCTGCGAGGACTGGGCGGAGCCGTAGTAGGGCATGACGAGCGCCGATGTCTCGCGGGTGGTCATCGTGCGGTGTACCTCGTCGGTCGGGCGCGCGTCGTCGTTCCACGTCCCCCCGGCAGGCACGACGAGGCCGTGGTGGTTACCGGACGCCGTGAAGGTCGAGGCGGGCTCGGAGACCGGCCGGGCGGTGGATCCGCCGCCGCGGAGCTCGGCGATGAACGGCGGCTCGATGAGGGACGGGATCGGCCCGTTCGCGGTCAGCGTGCGCAGGTACTCCGAAGCCGGAGTCGTGTGCCTGGCTGGGTGGCCGCCCTTCTCTCCGTTGTTCCGCATGACGAGGGCGTCGAGGTGGCGGCTCGTCTGCGTGCGCAGCGTCTGGTCGGTGCTGGAGCACCGGTCGCCGGCGCGGCCCTCGAGCGGCACCACGAGGGCCTTCGTCTCCATCGTGTGGAGCGTCCGGAGCACGTCGTGCGTCGACCACGCCCGGTAGTAGCCGTTCGGGTCACCGAACGATGCGTGCTTCGGGTCGGCCGCGTCGTACTGGTTGCCGCCCTGCTCCATGTGGAACGGGGCCCAGTACTTCGCGATCCCGGCCGCGATGCGGCGGCGGGTCTTCTCGGCCAGCGGCTTCGTGCGGTCCCCGATCCGGGTACCGCGCATCGACCAGTCGATGGCGGCGGCGGCCGGGAGGTAGCCGGGCTCCACGGTGGTCCCGCAGGCGCCGTGGAGGTAGACGTACTGGGCGCGGTACTTCCCGACGGTCCGGCCGTTCTTCCACACCTGCTGCGACTCGACCACGCCCTGACAGGTCGGACACCAGGCGAGCGGGCGCATCACCTCGTCGACGTCCGGCGCCCGGTTCCCACGGAGCCAGCACACGATGTAGAGGCGGTCCCGGGACTGCGGGGCCGGGTCGCCGTGGGCCTGGGCGTGCATCGAGTTGAGCGACACGACCCGAAAGTCGTAGCCGAGGTTCCGCAGGCCCTTCTTCCACAGCGCCCACGCCTCGGCGTACTTCGGGTTCGTGGCGATGTCGACGACGTTCTCGACGACCATGGCGGCGTACCGGTGGTGCTCGGCGAACCGGAGGACGTCGAACATCAGCAGCCGGGACCGCTGCACGATGGCGGTCTCGGGGTCCTCGTCGACGAGCTCGGGGTCGAGGAGGCTCAGCAGGTCCGCCTCGACCGACACGGACGCGTACTTGCCGCCGGACGCCTGGGACCACTTCGTGCACTCCGGGGAGGCCCACAGGATGTCGGTGCGGGGGAAGTAGCGGGGGTCCTCCTCGTGGAGGTCGACCGCGGCGTGGTCGGCGGTCGGGTGGTTCTGGTTGTGGACCTCGACGGCGAGGTCCCAGTGGTTGGCGGCCATGCGGATCTCGACGCCGGGAACCTGGATGGCGCCGGTCGAGGACCCGCCGCCGCCACAGAACAGGTCCGTGACGGTGAGGCTCACGCGAGCACCTCCCGCAGCAGCGCCGCGAGGATGGCGTCGGCCTGGTGCTCCTGGTGAACCTCGTCGATCGACGCGTAGCGCGACCACTCCAGCCCGGCTCCGCAGGTGCAGCGGTCCGGGCCGTCCGTGTCGATGTCGGCGACCTCGTAGTCCGCGTGAGTGCGGATGGCGCGGAGGACGACGTCGCCCGGAGAAACAGAACGGCGCCCTGAGACCTGGGTCTCGGGCGCCGCCGGGGGCTGCTGGGTGGTGGGTTGGTGACTCATGGTCGAGTGGTCTCCTCGGAGGTGGTGTCGGCGATGTAGACGCCGAGGGCGTAGGCCTGCCAGACGTCGGCTCGGAAGCCGTGGAACCAGCCGGGCTCGGCCTTGGTGCCCTTGCCCTTGTTGGGCTGGCCGGGTGCGAAGCGGTCGACGAGCGCCTGGGTGACGTTGGAGTCCTTCGCCTTCGTCGAGTGGCAGTGGTGGAGCCTCACGGGCTGCCGCTTCACCAGGTCGCAGGGCGCGGACGGGCTCCAGTGGTCGATGGTCTGCTGGAAGCGGCCGATCCAGACGCAGGTCTCGAACACCTCGGCGCCGACCGGCATGCCGTAGCTCGCGACCATCTCGATCGCGTAGTGGTCCGCAGGCGGCCCGTCGTCGGTGCCGGAGATGATGTCGAGCAGATGCTCGTTGCGCTCCTTGGCGAACGCGAGCGGGCGCCGTGTGTCGGCGTCGAGCACGACCCAGGCGGACTCGATGTTGCCCGGGTCGATCGCGAGTATCCGGCGGTGCACCATGTGGGTGCGTCCTTTCGGGTTGGGTCCCTCCCGCCGCTGGCTATGGCCTCGGGCGGCGGGAGGGAGGTTCAGGCGTCGTCGCAGGCGCAGGCGCCGCTGACGGACTTCTCGGTGAAGCAGCGGGGGCAGATCTCGCGCGGCACCAGCTGCGGGCGGGGTTGGTCGCCGGCGCACTCGAAGTGCACGGCCCGGTGGTCCTCCATGACCGGGTCGTCGCCGACGTCGATCGGCTCGTGACAGGCCGGGCACCGGCCCGGGTAGCGGGCCTCGAACTTCCTCGGGGCGCTCACGATCCACCACCGCCGCCGCTGGCCTTCCGTTCGCGGATCTCTGCTCGTTCGATGCGGTTGGTCAGGGAGTCAATGCGGCGCGTGAGGGCGACGTACTTCTGCAGTCGGGAGTCCTCGCGTCGCTGCATCCGCGCGGTGCGCTTCGGGCCGAGCGCGACGCCTCCGGACGCGGCACGGTCGGGCGAGATCGGCTCGAGCAGAGGGGCGCGCTGGGCGATCAGCCTGGCGCGCTCGTCGCGCAGCGACGCGGCGCTCCGGTACGTCCTCGGCGGCTTGGTCCTCCGCTTCGGTTGCGAGGTCTCCTTGGGTGGCGTGAACAGGAGCTCGTCGCCGGCCCGAATGAACCACTCCAGGAGCGGAACCAGCCACGGCTTGGCCGGCGGGTGCTCGGCGACGTAAGCTGCCTGGCGCTCCTGCAGCAGTGCCATGTACTCGTCCCCCGTGAGCTGCGCCCTCACGGGCTTGAGAGCCTCAGGCATCGGTGGCCTCCCGGGTGTCGGTGACCTCGGTGAACCGGCGCTCCCACCGCTCGAGCCATCGGACTGCGAGCACGTCGGCGATCACGTGGGCCACCGGGGCGGCGAGGATGATCGAGACGACGGCGATCTGCTGGGCGGTCACCGGGTGGCCTCCGTCCGCTCGTCGACGTCACGGACCTCGACCCACTCACCGTTGACGTAGACGCCGGGCACGACGGTCCTGTGGAGCGGACCCTTGCCGAACGTGGTGATCGCGGATGCGGCCGTCCGTCGCCGCGAGTAGCTCTCGGTCGTCCAGACGACCCGACCGTTGGCGGCGCGGAACCTGGCGTGCCATCCGGCGTCGGTGTGCACGATCTCGAATCGGTCGCTCACGAGCCGCCTCCGAGCGCAGTGCGGACGTCGTCGACGGCGAGGATCGGGGGCCCAGCGACGCTGCTGGCGATCTGCTGAGCGAGGTCACAGACCCCGCGGATCCGGTCGCGAGCCGCGCGCAGCCGGGTCAGCTCCTCCCAGAGGGAGTCCCAGGTGGCGGCGAACGCCGGCTGCTCCTCGCGCAGGTGCGGGCAGACAACCGGCGCACGGCTGGGCAGGGCGTCGACCTTCGTGCCCTCAGGCATCCCGGCGATCGCGGACCACATGTCCTCGAGCACGTCGAGCATCCGCACGTCCTCGTCCTCGGCGAAGTCCTGGCCCCAGTCGTAGAGGAGGTCCTTCACGCGGTCGAGAGCGTCGGGGGCGCCGGCGAGGCGCCGGTCGATGATCTCGCCAACCACTCCCGGGAGTTCGGGGTAGGCGTCCTCGTTGCCGATCGGGCCGTAGAGCTCTCGGAGCTCCTGACCGGTGAGCGTCACGGCGCTACTCATCGTCTGCACCTCCCGCGCAGGTCTTGTGGATCCAGCGGTCCTTGACCTTGGTGGCCTGCCGCCAGTCCTCGATGTCCCGCCCGCACCGGTGGCACTCGTTCTCCATCGACGACGACGCGAGCCCCGAACCGTGGTAGCTGGTCCGCGAGCGTTGGCGCGTCACGATCGGCCCTCCAGATTTGCCTTCGCGGCGGCTGCCGCTCGATTGGCGGCGGCCATGATCCGTGACGCCTCGCTCGCGTCGGTCGTGTCGATGAGGACGTTGACCCGCGACTGTCCGGACGAGTCGGCGCGGGCCCGGCCGTCGTGCCTCTCTGGGTCGCACAGCGAGAACACGACGTAGCCGTTGCCGACGAAGCCACGCTGGCTGCCCCGGGGCGGGGTGGATGCCATGACGTGGCCGACGCGGGCGGTGACCGTGCGGCCCGAGAACTTCGCACAGCGGTCGCCGTGGTCGCTCCCGGAGCAGTCGCAGGGGTCCTTGCGGTCCCACTCGGAGAGCGTGACCGTGTCGCCCTTCTGGTAGCCGCGGTCGTCGATGCGGACCTCGAACGTCTTGTCCCCGCGCCAGACCGCCTCGAAGAAGTTCGGCCAGGTCTTGAGCGTGTGGTGCGCCATCAGCTCTCCACCTTCTGCTGCTCGGCGACCTCGGCGGCCAGGGCGTCGTTCACTGCCTGGGCCTCGTCGCTGGAGAGGTCCTCGCGGCGCTCGACCTGCCGGCCGATGACGTCCGCGACGTAGGCGAGGGCCATGTCCTTGCCGTCCACGCCGGCCTGCTTCATCAGCTGGCCCATCGTGGAGATCTGCGCCTTCGTGATCTGGGTCGGCGCCGGGTCGTCCTTGGGCTGCTCGAGTGCAGCCGCGAGGCCCTTGCTCGGCGCGCTGGGCCGCCTGACCGTGACGACCTCGGCGTCGATGTACTCCATCTCGCGCTCTTCGACGGAGTAGACGCCGTTGAGCACGTCGGGGGCGATCGTTCGGCAGATCTCGGCGGTCGCCTTGGCCCGGAGCATCGTCTCGGGGTCGGTGAGGTACTTCTCGTTGCCGAGCATCTTGCCGTTCTTGTTCACGGCGTACTTGCCGGTGCTCTCGTCGATGACGGGGACGTATCCGGCCTTGGTGGCCCGCTCGATGGTCCACTCGGCGGTCTCGACCGTGTTGCTGCCGCGTCGGCGGCCGCCCATGACGACCTTCTCGGGGCCTGCCTCGATGGTCCAGGTCTGGTGGCCCGCGGCCTTCACCAGAGCGTCCATGGAGCGGCCGTACAGCGCGGCGTTGCCGTGCACGACGTAGACGGCCTTGACGGCCTGCATGGGGTCGAGGCCGAGGGAGGAGCCGTAGAGGATGGCGGCCGCGGTCTCGTCCGTCTTGCCCTTGAAGTGGTCGGGGACCATCGAGGTGCGGCAGATGACTTCGGCCAGGGCGCGCGCGTCGGCCATGACGGCTGCGGCCTCGCGGATGAGGGCCGAACCGGCGACGCGGGTCTCGGTGCTGCCGGGCAGGAGGTCGGTCGGCTGCTGGTACTGCTGGATCTCGGTCATGCTGCTGTCCCTTCGGGGATGGTGTTGGCGATGAACTCGGCGGTGTCCGCCCAGCGGGGCGGGTGGATGGTCAGGAAGTCGTCGTCGCAGTACGCCGGCCACGTGCCGGTGTCGAGGCACCGGCGGTAGGTGGCCAGTGCCTTGCCGGCGAGCGCGGCACCGCGCTCGAGGAAGTCGCCCGAGAGCTCGGCGACGACGACGGGGTGCGGCTCTGTGGACTCGACGAACACGAGGGCGTAGGCGGCGATGTCGACGCCGAGCCCGGCGGCCACGTCGAGATACCAGGCCGCGGATAGGTCGTAGCCGTACTCGACGATGTGCTTCGGCAGGGCGGCCGGGTCCGACGTGCGGGACGTCTTGAGGTCGACCCCAATCCCGTCGTCGCCGAGCCGGTCCCACCTGCAGCGCCGGATGACGTCGTAAGCCGGGTCGCGCCAGAACATCGACAACTCGGACCGGCCGGGGCTGGTGAGCAGCCGCGACGCCTTCGGGTGCGTGAAGACGGCGTCCGCCATCCGTTCCGCGGCGGCCAGCTGCTCGGGCTTGAGGACGACCTTGCCCTCGGCTTCGGCTTCGGCGATCGCGGCCTTGACGTCGTTGCGGTTCCGGTTCCCCTCGACGGCCACGAACCCGGGCCCGGTACCGAGGACCATCGAGTGCGCGACCGTCCCGAGGTCGAGCGCGGCCGAGGTCTGCGGGTGGGTGCGGGAGTGCAGGAAGTGGGCCGGCGACTTGAGGATCTGCTTCATCCCTGAGGCGGAGACCGAGGTCGGGTCTGCGTGGTAGACGAGCTCGTCGAGGTCCTCGTAGACGCCCAGCCGCGTCTCGCCTGTACGACGCTCCTGACCTGCGGAAACGTCGTCCGTGAGCGTGGGCTGTACGTCGCGCTCCGGCGCGCGGTGGCAGTCGCACTCGCACACGGCCGGGTCGAACGCCGGGCCACGTAGGTAGTCGCCGGTGCACCGTGCGTGAGAGTCGGCCGGGTTGCTTGGGTTGCAGAAGCCCGTGATGCGCGGCCGACGGGTCGATGTCTTCCCGCTCACGCGACACCACCGGGTGTGGCTGGGGCGCGGAAGGTTAGTGGGCACTGGTCCTTCAGCCCCGCGTACATCACCTCGAGCGCCGCGCCCCGGCCATGCCCGGCGCGGAGCTCGCGGAGGGCGAGCCTGATCGTGCTGGCCCTGACCGTTTCGGCGTCGACCACGGTCGAGGAGAACCGGCCGGCCTCGACCTGGCACTGCAGCGGGGCGGTCGCCGCGACCGTGGTCGCCCCGGTCGCGGCACTCATGCCGACCCCAGGGCAGCGGCGGCCAGGAGGAGCGCCGCGACGGCGGCGATCGGGAGGAGGTGCCACAGGGCGATCAGGAAGTCGGTCACGACCGCACCTCCAGGGGTCCGCGCGCGGTGAGCTCGGCCCACGTGCAGCAGTCGATCTGGCCGCGGCTCGCGAACCAGCAGCCGCGGCCGCTCATGGCCCACTCGACGCCGTGCGCGTCGATCACGCGCGCGGCCATGTCGGTCGGCTCCTCGGGGTGCTCGGCTCCTAGGCCAGTGGTGTTCATCGGTTCCTCGCATTCGGGAGGCTGGGAAACGCGAAGGCCGGCCACCGCTGGGGGATGCGGTGACCGGCCTTCGCCGGGGGTGGCGGTGCTCCGGCTAGGTAGCCGGCACCGCGCTCTATGGGGTGGAGCTGATGGTCCTCAGCGGGAGCCGAGGAAGACCGGGGAGTTGATGAGCTCGAGCTCGGTGATGCCGGTCTCGACCTTCTGGACGACGGACAGGAACGCCTCGCGGAGGACGTCCTCGGGCCGGTCGAGCTTGTAGCCGATCCGCAGCGCACCGTCGGCGAGCCGGTACCGGAGCCGCGCGGTGACCTTGAAAGCGTCGGCGCCCTCGAACGGGCGGAGGCCGAGGACGAACGTCTCGGGGATCTCCATCCGGCCGGCCTTGCCTGCCTTCGCGTCGACGGTCTCGCGGTACTCGAACTGCCGCTGCCCGTCGGAGAGCCGCTTGGACGACTCGACGTTGACGCCGATCGTGGCCTTGAAGGTCTGCGCGATCTCCAGCATGTCGGCCCCGGAGGGAGTGACGACGTCGGTGGCGCGCTCCTCGATCAGCTCGGCGAACACCTGCTGGTCGGGGAGGTGTCCGTCGTACTTGGCCCAGGTCTTCCACGCCTCGGTGAGCAGCACGCCGTAGATGACGCGGTGCTCCTCGTGGCGAGGGCCGTCGACCGTGGTGTTCGCGTCGAGGACGCCGGTGATCTTCGCGGCGACCGCGTCGGCCCACACCTCGGTGTCGGCGTCGGCGTGCTTGGCGAGGTAGGCGACGAAGCTCTCGGCGTCGTGCACCCGGTACTCGCCGGTCTTCCGACGCGGCTTGTGGGCGTACTCCGCCTTCTCGCGTTCGGCCTCCAGGTCGATGAGCCTGACCGTGCCGTCCGGGGAGACGACGGTGAAGAACCTGCCAACGAGCTCGGCGGGCTGGGTGGCGCGGGTGGCCGCGTCGATGACGGCCTGGGCGTTGCTGTTGTCGGTGGTCACGCCTGGATCTCCTTGAGCTCGTCGGTCTGGGTGTCGACGACCTGCCCGTCCCCGACCTCGCGGAGCGACTCGAACGCGAGCTGGTTCGGGTCGTTGCGGGTGAGGTTGCCGGTCTTGTCGGTGTAGAAGAGGCTCGCCTTGCGGTCGTGCTCGGGGAGCTTCAGCTTGATCTGGTCGTCGATGACGAGGACGTCCTTGTCGCCCTTCATCGGGCCGACCGAGATCGTGTACTGCACGGACCCCTTCTTGCCGGTGTCGCGCACGCGCTGCACCAGGTCGAAGAGGGCCTCGGAGAGCTCGTCGTGCGACTTGCCCCCGGCCTGCTCGCGAAGCCAGTCCGCGAAGGGGCGGACGACCTGGTCGTCGTCCGCGCTGGTGTCGGTCATTCGTTTCCTTCCGTGTCTGCCCACCCGCGCCAGCGGCGGAGCGGGACCTTCTTGTTGCCGTTGCCCCGCGAGTGCTCGGCGTTGATGGGGTCGAGGCGGCTGGTCTTGTCGAGGAACCCGTCCGGGCCGCAGGCGGGCGCCCACTTCGCCGAGAAGCTCTGCGGGTTGATCTCCCCGAACCGGGCGTGGAGCAGCGCGGAGACCCGGGACGGGTGGACCCAGCCGTCGTGCGCCTCGGCGTCTGTGCGGCACGCGGCGCGGAAGTCGTCCATGCGCACGTGCCCGAGCGGGGTGACCGTGTCGGCGAGCAGCATCAGCAGGTCCGGTTCGTCGAGCGGGCCGATGCCGACGGCGGTCACTTCCGGCCGCCCGGGATCTCGCGCATGAGCCGCTCGATCCCGCGGTCGTAGTCCTCGTCCCCGTCCTCCCACGGCAAGCGCCGCGCCGGGCGCCGAACAGAAGCGGCCGGCCCCGATGGGACCGGCCGCTCGCTGGCTCGTGACTCTTCACTGCTGGCGCGTTCTCGCTCGCGGACCGCGGCCTGCCGCTGGGCCTGCTGGAGGGCGAAGTCGCGGCGCTCGGGCTTCGGCTTCCCCTTGCCCTTCCGCTTCCCGGGCACCCTCTGCCCCAGGAGGCGGGCGACGTCGCGGCGGGCGGCCTGCACGCTGAAGTGGGTCGGGGTCTCCGGCAGCTTGTACTGACCGGAGGCCTTCGGGTGCGACCAGATCGTGTGCCCGGAGGAGTCGACCGACTCGTACACCCAGCCGTTGGTCCGCAGCCACTTAGCGAATGCCCGGATCTCGGCGCGCGCGTGGCGCGGCTGACCCGCGCCGCTCACCAGGTCTCCTCGGATCGCATCTCGCGCCGCGCCTGCATCCGTTCGCGACGGCGCGTCAGGCGCTTCACCTTCGCCCGGTTCCGGGAACGTCGGTAGCTCGTCATGACGCGGTACCACCGGGTGTGCACGTCCTGCTCGTCGGTGGTCTCGATCCGGCGCCGACCCATGCTCGCTGGGCGCGGGCTGCTGCCTCGATGGCTCACGACGTCACCGCCCATCCGCCGCCCTCACCGACGCGCCAGCGGCGTCGCGACCTGGGCCGCTGGGAGGGCGCCTGGCGCATCAGCCAGTCGATGAACGTCAAGTCCGACCGGCCGGTGTCGTTGCCGATCCGCATGGCGTCGGCGACGTCGCGCTCGTAGGCGACGTACAGCGCGTGTGCCTGGGCACCCGTGACGCCGAGCTCTGCACGGAGGATGCGGAACGCGTCTCGCTTCGATGTGGGGGCGGTTCTCCCACCTGCCTGATAGCCCGGCAGCGGCTCCGCAACGTGGGCAGTACCCGGTGGTGCGATCATGCGGCAGACCTCCGTCGCCGGCGCCGCGATACGGGCGCCTTCTCCTTGGGCTTCATCGCTTCCCAGAGCGCACGCTTGTCGGCCTCGGTGAACCGCCAGCCGGCGCGGCCGCCGAGCTGGGCGCCGATGCCGTGTTCGCGGGCTACGTCGGCCACCTTCTGGCGTCCGCAGCGGAACTCCTCGGCGACCTCGTAGACAGTGAAGACCTTCGCGTCGGTCATGCCGCGCTCGCGAGCCGATCGCCGATCGCGACCGCGACGAGCTGGACCCAGCCGGCGGTCGGGGTGACCCGGTTGTTCTCGGCGCGTGAGAGGTAGGAGGGGCTAACGCCGGCCGCCTCGGCAACCTGCTCGAGCGTCATGTCGGCGGCGAGCCGAAGGGCGCGCAAAGCGGGGCCGACCCCTCCGGTGCTGATGCTTTCCGTCATGGGAAGAAACCTAATCTTTTCTTCCCATCGGGGCAAGGGTGGTCATGCCTAACCTGGGCGATTCTTTCCCAGATACTTCACAAATGGGAAAGAATCAGGCACGCTTGACACTATGGATGCACATGAGAGGCGGGCCTGGGGCCCGCTCATCCGTGAGGCGCGCAAGGCGCAGAAGATCGATCAGGAAGAGCTCGCGCAGATGGCGGGCACGACCCGCCGAACGATCGGATCGATCGAGCGCGGAGACACGACGGCGCAGACCGACGTGCTCAAGCGGATCCTCACGGCGCTCGGGCTGACCCAGTCGCTCGAGCTCGACCCAGACGTCCGCAACTTCGTCGCCATGCTGGGGCCCCTGCTCCAGCGGCTGGCGACAGACGAGCGCGCCCGGCTAATGCCGGCGATTGTGGAGTTGGTGGCCGACGCGCTGCAGGGTGATGCCAGCGCCGAGCCGACCCCGATTCGCGCCCGGCGCCCGATGTTCTCCTTCGACGAAGCCGACCAGGCCGCCCGCGACGAAGACCGCGAGAAACCCCGCATGGGGGACGAGTGACCGCAGCTCTGTCGGAGCTGGCACCTATGGTCCCGCCCGTGCCACTTCCCCACCCCTGGCGCCAGCTCCGAGAGCTTGCGCACGTCACGCTCCAGTGGCATGAGGGCGGCAAGATGGGCCAGGTCGACCACGGCACCCAGACCGTGAGCCTTCGACTTGGCCTCACCTGGGAGGAGCGCCGATGCACGCTTCTGCACGAGCTTCTCCACCTGGACAACGGCCCCCAGCCGTTCGGGTTGAAGGCGAAGGAGGAAGAGACCGTCCGGCGCCAGACGGCGCGCGAGATGCTCCCGGACATCTGGCAGGTCGGTGAGGCCCTGGCCTGGGCGCACACACCAATGGAGGCCGCCGAGGAGCTCGGCGTGGACCTATACGTCCTGCGCAAGCGGCTGCGGCACCTGCACCCCAGCGAGCTGCACTACCTCGAGCGCCGGCTGGCGCAGGCGGAGTGAGTGCCCCGTGACCGGCGGGATTTCTGAGAAGCCGCGGCGCGCTGAACACGCCGAGGATGTGTACGCCCGAACAGGACCGCGCTAGATTCGGGATATAGCGGCTGTTGGAGAGGTCGCGGGGATGCGCTTGGTCTGCTGCCAGACCCTTCCGGTTCGACCGGATGCAGCGCCCCCGGGCCCCTCGAGCAGTCGCTTCCTCATCTCCACGCCGCCTGGCGCCACCACGGGATGGCGGCCAGGGTCGCCGGCCTTCCGAGCCACTTGAAGCCGTAGTTCACGCGCCGTCCGTTGACCGCGCGGATCTGGTGCGCCGTGCGTAGGAAGTGGTGCTCCTCGAAGCCGCCGAACTCGTCCGGTCGGAAGGCCAGCGCGAGCATGCCGGCGTACTGGTCTGCGGCTTGGAGCCCGAGGTAGTTCGCCTGGCCGTCGAAGTGCAGGCTGTGCATCAGGTGCCACGGCACCCAGTGCGGGTTGTTGCTACGACGGCGGTGGTCGATGTAGTCCGCCGTGGTGTCGTGTTTGAAGCCGCGAACGTGGCCGAAGCGGACGAGCGCATCGCGGGTTCCTCCGGGCCAGTCCCGGGCGGCAAGCAGTACCCGCTCCATCACCATGCCGGCAGCGAAGTTGTAGAAGAGGGCGTGATCGTTCCTCATTCCGGCCTGCTGCGGGATCCCGGCCTTCTCGACGGCGACGTGCACCACCATCGCAGGCGTCAGCGCGCCGAGGAGGGACGCGACGCGCTGTCGGCGCGGGAAGGTCTTCACGTGCTCGTTCCAGTGGAGCGCCTTGCCTGCGGGGATGCCGAAGTCCTGGCGTAGATCGCGGACGGCCTGCATCAGGTGGGCCTCGTCCTCGTCCGCCACCAGCACGGCAGAGAAGGCGAAGAACGGGGAGGCCTTCGGGCCAACTCCCCGATCGCCGGTCTCGTCGATGTAGACGCGGAGCAGCCGGCGTCCAGTGGTAGCGGTCACGGCCAGAACCTTACGGTCGGGCTCCCCCGGCAGCGCGCAGGCCGGCGTGGCCTGTGGAGAACCGATCAGGCAGCGTCGATGGCCGCTGGCCCGAGCTGCAGACCACGGTGCTCGGCCTCGTCGGCAAGCGCGGCCGCGAGCTGGCGCAGCGCGTCATCGGGTAGTGACTGGACCCGCGGGAGCCATGAACCGGTCGAGGTCCGGCCGGCGAACGCCTGGGACGCAGCGTCCGCGGCGAGCAGCTGGGCGTCGGGGAGCAGGTGCGAGTAGGTGTCGACGGTCGTCTGGATCGACTCGTGGCCAAGGCGGGCCTGGACGACGTGGATCGGCGTGCCGGCGGCGAGCAGCCAGGACGCGTGGGTGTGGCGGAGGTCGTGGATCCGTGGGGCCTGGGCGAGCGTGCCCGTGCACCCGCACGGCGCCGGCGGGGTCTTGTGGAGCTTGCACCGCTGCGGCTCGCCGGTCCCGCACCGGCAGGCCGCCGGGGTGTGGGTCGGGCAGTGCTGGGCGCGCCAGAGCGCGGGGCGCCAGTTCTTCGACCAGAAGGTGCGGTGGACGATCATCCCGCCGCGGGGCGCGGTGAAGACGAGGTCGCGGCCGGCCTTGCCGTCGAGCAGCGGCCGGAGGTCCTCGACGACCTCGGCCGGTAGTACGACGGTGCGGCGGCCCTTCTTCGTCTTGGGCGGCCCGATGACGCGCTGGCCGTCGCTGGACCACTTGAGTGCGCGGCGGATCTTCACGGTGCGTGCGCCGAGGTCGACGTCGCCGCGGCGGAGGACGACGGCCTCGCCCCAGCGGCAGCCGGTCCCGACCAGGAAGCGGAGGAAGGGGCGGTAGTGCGGGTGGAAGGTGTCGTAGAGCGCGTCCCACTCCGCGTGGGTCATGCAGACCATCTCGGCGTCGTCTTCGTCGTCCTCGGAGTCGACGGCGACGCGCCGGCCCTCCGGCAGGCGGACGCCCTTGGCCGGGTTGCGGTTGAGGTGGCCGAGCTCGATGCAGCGGGTGACGACGGCCGAGAGCAGGCCGCGCTGGTTCTCGAGGCTCTTCGTCGAGTAGGCCTCGCCGGTCGCGCCCTTGCCGGCGGCGAGGTCGTTCACGGCCTGGCGGACGACGTCGGCGGTGAGCTGGTCGGCGCGCGTAGTGCCGATCAGGTGGCCCCAGCTCCGGGACCAGAGGCGCTCGTAGCCGAGGCGGGTTCCTTCCTCGATGCCGGTGAGCAGCCGGATGTGGTCGGCGGCGATCTCGTCCAGCGTCGGGATGCCCTTCTCCTGCTCGCCCTCGTAGAGCTTGTCGAGCGCGCCTTGCGGGCCGAGCGCGTCGAGCCACTTCGAGAAGGTCTCTGCGTCGCTCTTCTTCGTGAACGACTCGGAGGTCTGCAGCGGCTTCCCGGTCTTCGGGCTGGTGCCGTGCCGGAACCGGACCCGGTAGGTGGTCGTTCCGTCGCTGTTGGTGAGGGTCTCGACCTTGCGCATCGGTGTCTCCTGTCGTCGTGGCCGGACGCTAGTCGCGGGCACCGACAGGGGGCGGTGTGTACGGGAGTGCATTTAGGCGAAATGCACTTCGGCCCCCGGTCTGCGTTTCCGCAGGCCAGGGGCCGAAGTGCTTCGTGTGCGCGAGGGGGGAGTTGAACCCCCTTCGGGCTTGGCCCTTGACCAGCGAAAACGGCCTCTGACCTGCGCGTTCTCGTTTGTCTCTGCTGATTGTAGACCCTTGCTTTGTGTCTCTGTGTGTATCTCGTGCACACGCCCCGGTGGTGTTTGTGCGTCTCCGGTCCGCCCGCGCGACCGGCACTACACGGCGGAGTGGTCGTTCCATCCGGACAACGGGGCTGGACATGGTCATCAAGGCGGCCGACTAGGCGGGTCGCGCCGCCCGCTGCCGACGCCTCCCGTCGCGCACCCGCTGCAGCCGCCGCACGAGCACCGCGTCGTGGGCGAGCGCGGCCGGCCGGTCCAGCAGCGCGTTCAGCTCCTGGTAGTAGCGCGTGGGCGAGACACCGAAGACGTCGAGGATCCGGGCGTTCTTCGCGCCGGCGTACTTCCACCAGGCGCGCTCGAAGTCGAGGATCGCGTGTTCACGGTCGGTCAGGTCAGCCATGCCGACGAGCCTGTCACTGCTCGCCGACACCACGGCCGTGGGAGCGGTCGACGGTGTCCGCGCGCACGTCCGCCGCGGTGAAGGTGGCGATGAACGAGGACCGCTCCCCCGGCGGCCGGTACTGCACGTCAGCGGTCCAGGTGTCGTCGTCGTGCTGGGTCCAGGCGCGCAGCTCGCCTGGGCACCAGGCGTCGTCGACGAGCACCTCGACGTCGGGCCGGTCGATCGGGGCGTAGACGATGCGCTGCTTGGCCATCGGGCCAGCCTGCCACCGGCATGCCGAAAGCCCCCGCCACCCTGCGCGAGGGTGACGGGGGCGGTTCAGGCCGCGGCCTTCAGTGGGCCGGGTGAAGGCTTCGGTCAGCGGTCGGGGTGGAGCGCGGCCCTGCCCATGATCAGACGCACGACGATCTCGCTGGCCGGCGGCGTGCACCAAGCGCCGATGCCCATGCCGAGCACGAGGATCGCGAGCCGCTCGAACACGGTCAGCTCCGGGGCCGCTTCGGCACGTTGCTGCCCGCGAGTGCGGAGACCAGGGCCCCGATGAGCGCGCCGATGAAGGTGGCCCAGTCGCCGTCCGCGGCCTGCCAGGCGGCCCAGATGAGGGTCGCGAGGAAGGCGGCGGCGTAGATGGCCAGCCGTACTCGGGCGGGCAGGGACTGGAGCAGGTTGGTCAGGGGGTTCATCAGTTCTCCTCGGGGGTGATGTCGGCCGATAGGCCGAGGTGGTCGGCGTGGGTACGGAACGCGCGGACGTGCCTCGCCTTGCAGCGGAGGACGAAGAGCCGGTCGTAGCGGCGGCGGCCGTAGGTTGCCGGCGTCTTCACCTCGCGCAGTCCGTGGACGCGGAAGACGATCCGGCCGATGGTGTTCATGTCGCCGGTCAGCGCCAGCGCGGCCCCGGGGTGCTGGGCGAGGATGCGGCGCAGCTCCTTGGCGACGGCGTGGAACCCGCGGGCCCGGCGCCGGCGCCGCCACTTCGCGGTGGTGTCGGCCTTCGCCACCGCGTGGTGGGTGGCCGCGATGAGGAGGCCATCCGTGTGGAGGTCCTCGAGCAGCGCCCACGCCAGCTCGCGGCTGGGCCCGACGCGGCGGCGGTCGGTCCGTCGCAGCCCGGCGCCGACGTGGCCTCCGCGCATCACCACGTGCCGCCCGACCGCCTTCTCGCGGAACCTCTCCACGAGCCAGGAGATGGCGTTCTCACCAGCGATGTGGCAGGAGAAGCCCTCGGCCGAGCGGAGGACCTCGTGGGAGGTCTTCTCCTTGGCCTCGTTGAACGTCACGACGTCGCCGCGCGCGAGAGCATCAGTGATCGTCTCGGCGTTCAGGCGGGCCGGGTCCGGGGACTCGATGTTGGTGTGCGCGAGCCGGAAGGTCCCGCGCCGGCCGGGGCGGGTCATTTTCCCGGGCCGCCCACGGCGCCGGTGACCTGAGCGATCTTCTTGAGCACCGAGCGGACGGTCTCGCCGACGAAGTCGGGCGAGCCCTTCGGGTCGTGCAGGTTCATGTCGGCGTCGAGCAGGTCCTGGACCATGGCCTGCTTGTCCTCCGGCTTCCAGTCACGGTATGCGGGCATGTCGTCCTCCAGCTGGGGTGGTGGGGTGGTGACGAGCGGGCGGGGTCGCCACTCGTAGTCGGGGGCGTTGTTCGCCAGGCCGTTGCAGCCGGCGAGGTAGGAGCGCCACGAGGCCGCGGCGCCGGCCGAGAGCGGCTGGTCGGTGCCGAGGGTGATGTGGCAGTGGGGGTCCATGCCGCCGTGCTGCGGGGTCTTGTCGCGCCGCCATGCGCCGCCGCCGTGTTCGCGGATGGTGCGGACGAGCTTGTCGACCTGGGAGCCGGTGAGGTCCCAGATGCGGACGTCCATGCAGCCGCCCTGGTCGTGGTAGCCGGCCGAGGCCGCGGCGCCGCCGCCGTTGCGGGTCATGAAGGCGCCCTGGACGATCGTGGGCTCGAAGCCGAGGTCGGCGACGACGGCTTGCCACCAGTCGTGCATGTAGGCGGTGAGGTAGATGCCCCGGCCGCTGGTGTCGGTGCCGTAGCGGTGGACGGTGAAGTCGGGCACGGGGGCCTCCTGGGGGGCGCGACAGTGGACCCGCGACCAGGCGGCCGAGGGCTAGACGAAGACGGATGTCAGGGGTCGAGCGTCGTCAGTGCGGACTCGACCTCGATCGGGGCGGGCGGCACGTCGCCGCCCAGGCGGATCACCTCGTCGCGCAGCAAGATCGCCCAGCGGATCAGCGAGGTCAGCATCGACGCCTGCCGCCGGTTCTGCTCCTGCAGCGAGGCGTTCGTGCGGCGCTCCTCGATCAGCGCCTGCTCGAGGTCGGTGACGCGAGCTTCGAGCTTCTCGATGCGCTTCCCCTGCTCCTCGGACCACGCCTGCCATTGGGCGGAGACCGACGCCTCGGTCTCGACCTCGTCCCGACGGTGGCCGAACGCCCGGTTGAGCAGCAGCAGCACGAGCGGGCTGACGATGGTCGCGATCAGCGCCACCCAGATTGCTTCACTCACACACTCGATCCCTTCGGCTGGTCGTCGGGTTCACGGCGGCCTCCTCGTGGCAGTCGGTCTGGAGTTGTCAGGAGCTCGTCAGGGCCCGGTCAGGCCCGCTGGGTGCCGTGCATACCGAGCAGTAGGCCGCACTGTCGGGCGCCGGTGTCATAGGGTGTGCGGCATGGCCGACCAGACCGATATCGCTCTACTGGCGCTCGCGACGAGCATGGGCGTCGACCTCCCGGTCGGCCTCGGCATCGTGGAGGCTGTCCGTTCGGAGGCGACCGCCTTGCCCCTGCCCGACTTGGCGCGGCGGGTGCAGGAAATGGTCTCGGATGAGTTGTACCCACTGGGAGGACTGCCGCGTCGTTAGGCGCCGACGCAGCGGTTGAAGAAGGCCACGTAGTCGCTCGGCTGGAAGTGGCTGGCGTCGCCGTGGTTGCCGGTGCAGGCGACCACGGTGGCCTCGGGCGCGTAGCCGGCGACCAAGGTGGCGAGGGTGTCGCTGTTGTCGGCCTTGCTGACCGTGGTGTCGCTCGGGCTGGCGTAGAACCGCATCGGCACGCCCCGGAACGCGGCAGCGGCCGCGGCGGCGGGGTCGTGTCCAGCAGTCTTGGTGGCGTAGTCGGAGCCGTCTGCGGCGATGCCGTAGGCGGTGCGGATCTGACCGGCGTAGGTGCCCGCGTTGTTGGCGAACATCGAGGCGAGGTTGCACACCGGATAGGTGCCGAGCCACCCGGCGATGCCGGGGATGGCTCGCTGCATCAGGGCGTTCAGGGTGGCGATCCCGCCCATGCTGGTGCCCCACAGCAGGATCGGCCCGATGGCGTAGTGGTCGCGGACGTACTTGTACGCCGAGAGCATCTTCGCCTGGCCGGCGTCGTTGCCCCAGTTGTTGCCGCCGCCGTTGACCGAGAGGACGGCGTACCCGGCGGCCAGCAGGGCCTCGTACACCGAGGGTGAGGCGGAGTCGGTGAAGATGTCCAGCTCGTTCTGGTCGGCGCCGTGGTGGTGGATCACGAGCGGAACCGGCTTGCGGCTGTCGTAGGTCGCCGGGAGCGTGAGGTGGATGGGGTGACTGGCGTCGGCGGCGTCGTAGCGCCACTCGGCGGACGGGGCGGCCCCCTCGACCGCGCGGTTGCTGCTCGTCACCGACTCGGCCCGGATGACCGTGGCGCCGACCCCGATGCCCGAAGTGCCCCGGTTGTCGCCCTGGTAGATGGCGAACCGGGCGGGCGCAGTCCCGGTGCGCGCGTTGAACATGAGGGCCGTCTTGTTGCCGTCGAGTTCGCTGAGGGCCACCGACGTGCCGTTCTCGTCGACGGAGACGACAACCGCATAGGTCCCCGCTGCGAGCGTGGTCAAGGCGTTGCTGGTCGGGTTGGCGAGAGCCACAGCACCCGATGACTTCCGCCACTCCTTGACGCTGTTGTCGGCGTTGTTGATCTGGATTCCGTAGAGGACGCTGGTGGCGGGCGAGCCGGTGGCACTGGTGACGACGCCGATCACGACAGACCCGGCGCCGCCGGCTGCGGGGACCGTGAGCGTGGTCTTGAGGCGGGCTCGACCCGAGGTCAGCGAGAGGCCGTCGTAGGTCATGGTGGCAGCAGTTCCCGACAGGTAGTAGAGCTTCCCGGCAGAGACCTGCACGGTGCTGGTGGTGGCCCAGTTCGCCAGCGATGCCCATGTCTCGTTGAGGCTGGCGGCGTCCTCGTACCGCTGCCGGGACAGCGCCAGTGACTTCATGGAGTCGGCGCGGCCCAGCACTTCCAGGCGGCGCAGGGACAGGGTGTCGGGGGCCTTGGCGTGGTCGGCTGTCTGCGTGGCAATCGTGGCAGTAAGGGCGGCCCCCAGGGGGTGGGCGGGATCCTTCGCCTTGGCCGCGGTGGTGGTGCTCGTGTCCGAGGCCGGGTCGTCCATGTAGGTGGCCACGCCGGCGTCCGAGCCGCCCGGGCCGACCGGCAGCTCGCCGGCGTTGACGGTGGTGCCGTCGCTGAGCGTGGTGACCAGGTCGGCGCCCTGGATGGCGACGGCCGTGACGCTGGTGCCCTGCTCACCCCGCGTGATCGGCGTGGCCTCGCCCGGCTTGATCGGCGCGACGATCGTCAGGTCGTTGACCCCGGCTCCGCTGGTGCCATCGCCGGCCGCGGTGAGACGGCAGGTGAACTCCGGGAAGTCGACCAGCGTCGTGCCCGCGTACACCTCGGAGAACGTCACCCGGTGGGTGGCGGCGCCGGCCGGGACCTGGGGGTTGACCTTGGTGCTGGTCAGGTCGACGACGTACACGAACGGGTTCGTGGCCCCGCCGGCCGGCGCGGTGTACGTGAGGTAGCCGTCGGCGTCGATGGCGCACTCGATGACCGCGTTCCCGCCGGTCCACGGCACCGGGGAGCCGGCGGCGACCTTCACGAAGGTGTTCAGCGGGGTGATCAGCACGCGGCCGGCGGTGCACCACACGGTGTCCGGGTTGTCGTCCGGGTCGCCGCCGGTGTCGCCCACGGTGAGCCCGAAGCGGCCGATCACCTTGGCGTAGTCGAGGTCCGGCAACGTGGGCTCCTTCGATCAGGGGTGGTCGAGACGGGAAGGCGGTCAGGAAGCCGGCTGCTCGAGGGCGGTGACTCGCTGGGCGAGGGCCTCGAGCTGGGTGCGCAGGTCGTCGACCTCGGCCTGGAGGGCGTCGGCGCGGCGCTCGTGGTAGCGCAGGATGACCTGCTGAAGGGCTGGGACGCGGTCGTAGGAGATCCCGCCGGCGACGTGGTCCTGGTCGCGCAGCAGCCAGGGCTCCATCTCCGCGCCCATGGCCTCGACGTAGTCGACGATGAACCCGGCGTAGGTGCGCTTGGCCGGGTCGTCAGCCTCGCCCTTCATCGTGAACGTGTAGCCCTGCAGCTCCAGGTACTTGCGGGCCAGGTCGTCATCGTCGGGCAGCGCGGTGACGTTGTCCTTCACCTCGAGTGTCGAACTAGAAGCGGGGACGAGACGGCCGAGGTTGTTGAAGTTGGCCGCCCGGCCGTTGCCGCCTCCGTTTTCGGAGTCGTCGAACAGGCCCTGGGTGGAGTGCATCTGGCCGTAGTTGAGGGTGTTGCCGTTACCTCCACGTGGGAGGAGTTCGATATCGCCGTTGGTGGACAGGTCACCGTTCAGCCAGATCGATGAGGCCGCACCAGTCGAGCTCTGCGGAGAGAACAGCCGTGTCTGCAGCCATCCGCCCGTGACCAGCGAGTACAGGCCGCCTGGCGACACCTCGCTGGCGTCTCCGGTGTATAGCTTGATGTCCCCAGAGGTCGAGACTGTGACGCGCTGTCCGGAGGCCGCGGTCTGAAGGGTCGAGCCGGTGATGGTCTTGCCGTTGATGGCGTTGGCGTCGAGCTTGTCGGCCGTGATGCTGTTGCCGACGATCTTGTCGCCGCTGATCGAGTTGCCCGCGATCTTGTCGCCCGTGATCGACAGACCCACGATCTTGCTGCCCGTGATGGTGTTGCCGACGATCTTGTCGCCCGTGATCGAGTTCGCGGCCAGCTTCGGCGTGGTGATCGCCCCGTCGCTGATGCTCGTCGAGGTGATCGGGAACTTCCCCTGCAGCCCCGAGATGTCCGTCTTGGCCTGCGACAGGTCGGACTGCACCTGCGGCAGCGTGACGTTGTTGAGCTGGTCGAGGTTGCCCTGGACGCCGTCGAGGGTGCCGTCGATGTCGTCCTTGACCCCGCCCACGCCCGGCGGCGGGGCCGGCACCGCGTTGGCCGAGGCGACCGCGCCGTCCACGGTGAAGCCGAGCGTGACCAGCCACTTCCCCGGCGTGATCGTGTGGGTGATCGTGGTGATCCGCGAGTCGTCAGCCAGGCCGGCCCGGTCGTTCGAGACCGCGACCAGGTCGTAGAGGTCCAGCTTCGCCTTCGCCAGGTCGTCGGTGCCCCGGATCGGCAGCACCATCGAGTTCACCCGCAGCGCCGGGGTGGCGTTGACGTCGAGGATCTGCTGGGCGTAGGCCTGGATCCCCGCCGCGTCGGCCGGGTCGAAGCCCTGCACCGTGTACTCCGCGGCGTGCTCGCCGTACTGCTGGTAGGACGCCTGGTCGACGTAGGGCCCGAACACGAGCTCCTCGGTCGAGCCGCTGGTAGCGATCACCCGTAGCACCCGGACGGTGACGGAGTTGATGACCTTGTCCAGGTCGAAGGCGATGTCGAGGTCGGTGTTGTACGACGTCTCGTCCAGCGTCGCTGCCACCGTCGAGTCGATCTGGTCGCGGTCCCATGCCTGCAGCACGCCGTTGCGGTCCACCCACGCGAAGCCGAGCACCGTGTCGCGGGTGACGGCCACCTGGTCGAGCACCGAGGCGTTCCCGTTGTAGGCCACCACCGTCGCGGCCGCCACCTGGTCGCCGGACCCGTTGCACGACCACGGCACGCCCGCGCCCTCGAGCAGGTACGGCAGCTCGGCGATCGTCGCGACGCCCTCGAGGCGCGGCGTGCCCGCCAGGGTGTTGATCGGGTCGACGGCGGTCAGGTTGACCTCGGCCCGCTTCTGCTCGTTGGCCTGGAGCAGGTGGTAGGTCACCGCCCCGGTGAGCACCTTCCCCGCGAAGAGCACGTCCCCGTCGACGGTGACCAGGCGGATGCGCCGGCCCTGCCGGATCAGGTCGTTCTGGGTGGGGTCGAGGATCGCGTCGAACAGCTGCACGCTCATCGAGCCGACGTTGAGGTCCTCGCGGTCCACGGTGATGTTCGCCGACGGGCCGAGGATGTTCTGGTACGGCACCGGCACCAGCGTGCCGACGTCGCCGGTCGCGGAGGTCGCGATCGAGGCGGAGGCGTATGGGGTGCCCGCCCACGCGTAGGTCTCCCCGGCGGTCGGGGTGCTGGCGCCGTCGAAGAACGACGTGAAGCCGAACCCGCGGAACGGCTCCACCTGGACCTGGTTGACGTAGTGCACCTCTCCCGGCGCGAGGTTGCCGTACTCCACCCGCAGCCGCACGTGGGTGGCGTTGGTGGGTGCGGTCGCCAGCGCGGTGATCTGCGCCGTCCAGTCGTCCGGCGTCTCCGTCACGGTCCGCAGCGCCACCGTGGCGATCTCGTCGCCGTTGGCCTTCAGCCAGCGCGCCGAGAGGGTGACGTCGCGCCTGTGCCCGCCCGGACGGCTGCGCGCCGCGAGGAGGTAGTCCCGGCCACCCGTGACCGGCATCAGCTCCGAGGCGAGCCGCGCGGGGCCGGTCGTGTCGCCGGTCTTGGTGATCGTCAGCGAGGCCTCGCCGTCGAGCTGGTGGTACGACGAGGTGCCCACCGAGGCGCCGCCGTGGGCGCTCCAGCCCCCGACACCCTGCGCCCCGGTGGGGGTCGGCATCAGGTTGGTGCGCTGCCACACCAGGCCGTCGGAGGCGGCGGCCTCTGTCACCGTCACGTCGAGAACGGCCATCCACGTCGAGGCGATCGGCTGCCCGCCGTCGGCGGCGTAGTGGTCGAAGCGCAGCCGGCAGTACGCCGCGCCAGCCGGCACCGCGGTGGACCCGATCTGCCGGTACGTCAGCGACCCCTGCAGCTGCGCGGTCGGCGCCGTCGAGCCAGTGAGCGTCTTGGAGACGTCGAGCCACTCGATCTGCGCGGTGTACTTGCCGTCGACCGAGGGCGCCTGCCACGACGCGGCGACGTAGCCGCCTGCGGCGACCGGCATCGGCTCGGTGTAGAAGTAGCTGTCCGCCCCGCCCGGGGAGGTGTACGTCAGGCCCATGCCCGACACCGAGCGCAGCAGTGAACCGGCGACCGGGGTGACCCACCCCCACGCGCCGAGCTCGCCCGAGGGGTTGGGCACCAGGTTGAGCAGCTCGCCCGGGTCGGGGTCGCGCTCGACCTCGAGGCGCAGCAGCTGGTCGACGCGCACGCTCACTTCGACCACCGAACCTTGGTCCGGCCGCCGGCCTTGAAGTAGTCGTCGAGGTAGTGGGCGATCTCCCGGCCGACCTCCGGGCCCCGTGCGCCCACGGGCACCTTCACCTCGAGGTGGATGTGGGTGTCACCCTGCTTCGCTGCCGGAGCGTGGCCGATCGTGGAGTACCGGTTGCCGGCGTGCGTCTGGGCGGGGCTGATCTTCTGCACCGAGATGTGCAGTTCACGGCGAACCTGGTTGACCAGGCGCCCGGCCAGGCGGTCGGCGATCTGGTCGAGCTTGTGCCGGCGCTTCTCCAGCCCCTTCACGACGCCCTCAGCGCCCCGCAGCCCGGCGCCGTAGAACTGGGTGCGCATGTCGCTGCCGAGCTTCCCGCCGGCCTTGCTGATCTTCGAGGTCAGCTGGTTGATCTGCTTGACCGCGCTGGACCCGCCTGAGGCGATCGCCTGGGCCGTGGCCAGCGCACCCTCGAGGTCGCCGGACGCCGCCGTGTTCAGGATCTGCCGCAGGCTCGTCTTGTTCAGCTTGCCCTTGAGCTTCTCGATCACAGCCGAGAACTGCTGGGCGACACTGGCCCGGGCCGCGAGCTGCGAGAGCAGGGCGGGCAGCGTGACCGCGGTGCCCCCGCCGACCGTCCCGAGGCCCACAACGCTGCCGTAGTCCCGGTAGCCCGTGCGGATCGACTTGGCGAAGTCGTCGGCGGCGTGCTTGAGCTGCTTGTACTTCTCGACGGCCTTGTCGAGCAGCTTGCTGTTGTGGTCCTGGGCCCGCCCGTTGGCCAGCAGGGCCGCCTTCTCGTCCTTCAGGCTGCGCAGCAGCGCCTTGCGGCGGCCGGCCTGCTTCTTCCCGTCGAGCCGGGACGTGATCAGGTGGTCGATCTTGTCCAGGGCCGACTTCACGCCCGAGAGGCCCTTGTCGACGCCCTTGAGCACCTCGTGCACCAGCCGCTGACCGGCGTTCTTGGCCTTGCCCTTGCGCCGCGCGAGCCCGTCGGCCAGACCGTCGCCGAGGTACTGACCGACCTCGCGCATCTTCCGCGAGGGCGAGCGGATGGCGCCGGCCTTCTTCGCCGCGCCGATCGCGCCAGCCACCGCCGCGGCGGCCTGGGCGGCCAGCTGGGCAGCCGTGCCGGAGAACCCGGCGATGACGCCGGCCTTCATCGCCCCACCGATCTGGGTACCGCCGCTGTGGGCGACGCCCGCGGCGCGCGCGGCCGAAGACTGCAGGCTGCCAGAGAACCCGCTCAGGTCCGCGCGGGCGTTCTTGGGGCCGCTCTCGAGGTTCTTCCGCACCCCCTGGCTACCGGACGACGCCTGGTGCAACCCCTTCGTGATGCCGGCGTTCAGGCTGTTGAGGAAGGGCCCCATGTCGAGCTTGCTGGCCGCAGAGCGCCGGGCATTGTCGGCCGCCCGGGTGACGCGCTGGACGGCCTTCACCGTGGTGTCGGCGCCCGAGGCCTGGATGAGGGTCCGGACCTTCTTCTTGCTGAGCAGGTTGTACTGCTGGGCGATCTTCGCGACACCCCGCGTGGTGGGGATGATGCCCACGGCCTCGATCTTGGCGCGCACGTTCTTCGGGATCGCCTTGAGCTTGCCCGTGTAGTCGGCGGTCGCCGCGGCCGTGGCGCGCACCTCGCGGGCCTGACCCCGCAGCACGCCGGGCATCTGCTTGAGCTCGGCAATGTTGGTCTGCAGCGCCTTCTTCTGCTTCTCCAGAGCCGTCTCGGCCTCGGTGGCCGACTTGGTGAGCCCGCCGGCGGGGTCGAAGTTGTTCGGGTTCGTCGCGATCGCGCGCTGCTGTGCGTCCAGGTCGGCGATCTTGCGCTTGTAGTCGCCGACCACGGCGCCGAGCTGCCCCATCGCGCTCTTCTGCCCGAGTGCGGCGTTCACGACCTGCCGCGACGAGATCCCGTACTTCGCCGCGGTGGTGATCAGGCCGGACTGCTGGAGCTTCTGCAGCACCGCGGCCCGGGTCGCCCCCGTGTAGGCCCCGGTGACCTGGTCGAGGGTGTCCTTCAGCGACTGCAGGCCGCTCTTGGCCTGCTCGATCGGCTTGATGGCCGCGATCTTCGCGTAGCTCTCACGGGCCTTGTCCCCGGCGCTGCGGCTGTTCCGAGCGATGGAGACGAACAGGCCGGCCAGGCCGCCGAGGCCAGCCCCGACGACACCGCCCACGGCGAACCCGGTCGCGGCGCCCCCCAGCGTCGTCTCCAGCGCCCCCACGGCCTTGTTGCTGGCGTGGGCCCCCTGGATGAGAGCCACCATGCCACCGACGCCGGCCGCGGTGCGCGCGGCAGCCCCCAGGCGGCCCATGAGGGCCGTGGTGTTCTGCGCCCGGGTCTCGGCGTAGGTCATCTCGGCCCGCCACTGCTGGATCCGCGCGATGTTCAGGGTCACGGCACCGGTGGCCGAGGTGAACGCGCCGGTGAGCCTGGGCAAGATCAGCGCCGCGATGGCGGCCTGGACCCCGATGGTCTTGATCGGCTGCGGCAGCGCGTCGACCGCCGTCGCTGCGGACATGGCGAGGTCCGCCAGCGTCTTCACGGCTGGCAGGAGGTCCTCGGCCAGCGGCACCGCGGTGTCCTTCAGCGCAGTTGCGGCCGAACCGGCGATCGAGGCCAGAATCTTCAGCGCCGGCACCAGCTTCGACGTCGCGGCCTCGCCAGCTGCGATCATGTTGTCCTGGTTCTTCGCCAGCCAGTCCGCAGCCTCCGAGAGCGGCTTGTTCAGCTTCGGCGAGAACTGCCGGTACAGCGACTGGATGGCCGAGACCCCGGTCGCCTTGAGGCTCTGCAGGGTGCCGAGGAAGCCCTTGGACTGGGCGTTCGCGAGCTTCTGCGCGGCCCCGGCCTTCTTGACGCCCTGGGTGTAGTCGTCGAGGGTCTTGACGCCGTCCTTCAGGATCACCGACGCAGCGGTCGAGGCGTTGACGCCGAACAGGTTCTTCAGCGCGTAGGCCTTGTCCTGCCCCTTGAGCTTGTCGATGCCCTGGGCGAGGTCGCCGATGATCGCGCGGAACGGTCGCATCTTGCCGGTGGCGTCGAAGATGTGGACGCCCATCTGCTGCAGCGTGATGTTCGCGGCTGTGGTGGGCGCCTGCAGCCGGATGAACATCTGCCGCAGGCCGGTGCCCGCCTGGGACCCCTTGATGCCCTGGTTGGCGAGCTCGGCGAGCAGGGCGTTGAGCTGGTCCATGCCCACGCCGGCCCGGGCAGCCAGCGGGGCGGCGTACTTGAACGACTCGGCCAGGTCGGAGACGTCGGCCGAGGAGATGTTCGCTGCGTTCGCGAGGCTGTTGGCGATGTGCCCGGCCTGGCTGGCCTTCAGCGAGAACGTGTTCAGGGTGTTCGAGACGAACGTCGAGGCGTCGGCCACCGAGAGCTCGCCGGCCTTGGCGAGGATCATCGTCGCGTTGATGGCCTTCAGCGACTTGTTCAGGGTCAGGCCGGACTTCGCGAGCTCGACGACCCCGGACGCAGCGTCACCGGTCGTCTGGCCCATCTTCGCGTAGAGCTGGGCGTTGTTCTCGAGGGTGCTTGCCGCGCGCTTCATCTCGGCACTACTCGAGCCGGTGAGCGCCTGGATCTTGTTCAGCGTGGTGACGTAGGCCCCGCCGGTCTTCGTGACCGCCGCGCCAGCCTTGACCAGGGCCCCGATCGCGAAGACGCCGGCGAGAGCCTTGCTGGCCCGGCTGACGCCCTTGCCCATGGTGCCGTAGGCGCGCGCGGTGAGCGCGGCTTCGGCGCGGGCCTGCCGGCCGTTGGCCAAGATCGCGATGCGGATGGGCCCGGCCATGTCAGCTCACCAGCCCTTCTCGCGTAGCTTCTCGGTCATCCGAACGAACGCATCCCGCTCGAGGCGAGACAGCGCCATGTACACCTCGGGGGGCTGGCGCGTCAGATAGCACCAGGACCCCATGTCCTCCGCCCTCAGTCGGCGGAGGAGTCGCCTTCCCCCGCCGGAGTCTCCGGCTCGTCCGGATCGACCTCTTCAACGTCGTCGGGGAAGAAGTCGCTGACCTGGGCGAGGGTGAGCCCCATGACGTGCCGGTAGGCCTTGCCCTTCGCGTCCTTGATCTCCTGGGCATCGAGGTCACGGCCGACCACGACCATGGCCAGGGCCCGCAGGCCGGTGGACGGCTTCGTGGTGAGCAGCACGTCGGGCATGGCGCCGAAGCGCGCCTCGATCTCCTGCTCGTCGTAGCCGGTGAGCGACTCCAGAACTTCGCTGGTGCCCATGGTGCTCTTCTCGATCATCTGAGTCCTCGTCTCGTGATCTGTGCGTTGATTTCCTGTTCGAGCCGCTTCAGGGCGAACGGCTGCCACGCCTTGTCGGCGCGCTGCATGAACCCGTTGGCGGCGATGTGGTGCTTGGCCCACCCGTAGTTGATGGGGCCGGCGTAGGGCACCGAGGCCCGGCCGGCGGCCACGTGGGCCGACGACCGGGCTCTGTTGCCTCGCACATCGCCGGCGAGAGTGCCCGAGCGGTGCGGGGCGTAACTGGACGCGAGGCGGGCGCCCTCGGCGGCGATGGTGGAGAAGGCGTCCTTGAGGTCGTTGACCTCCAGACCGATCTCGAGCAGCGCCCGGACCACGGCCGAGAGGCCCGTGACCCGGACGCCGCCCGATGGCATGGCTCAGACGACCGATCAGACGCCGGTGTCCATGGTCGGCTTCGCGGTGAACTCCCACTCGAAGTCGACCGTGAACTTCGCGGTGGCCGAGGCGTTGGCCTCGCCGCCGAGCAGGTCGCCGTCGGGCTCGGTGATGATCACGTTGCCCGTGAACGTCGGCTGGGTCACCGACGCCGCCGCGCCGCCGTTCGGGGCGATGATGGCCGCGACCGTCTCCCCGGCGTGGTTCCAGATGTAGTCCCAGATCGAGCCGGTCTCCATGTTCTGGCTGGCCGTGCCGGTCAGCTTGTAGACCCGGGAGCCGCCAGCGGCGGCGTCGGCGAAGCTGGTGAAGTCGGAGTCCCCCGCGCCGGAGGTGATCCGGCAGTTGGACACCTGGACGGTCACGTCCGTCGCGGCGAGCTTGAGCGTGAGGGAGCGGGTTCCGAGGGCAGCCATGGCGTGCGCCTTTCTTGAGGTGGGTGTGCTACTTGGCGGTGACGGCGAAGCCGCCCACGTTGTCGGCGCCGTCGACGTGCGCGACGGCGGTGAAGTCGCCCGGTGCGTCCAGGACGAACACGGCGACCTGGTCCGCCCCGACTGGGCGGGCGGAGACGCGGCGGGTTCCGGTCGGGCCGGACACCTCGAACACGACAGGCGCGTCGGTGCTGACCTTCAGCTCCCACAGCGACCCGACCCGGCGGGCCTTCGGCGTCCGCGGCGCGGGCTTCTTCTCGGCCCGCTCGGTCGTGTCGGTCATGATGCCTCCAGCTGGATCTCGGTCTGGGTGGTGATGGCCACGGCGATGTAGGCCTGGCCACTGAGCTCGATGGAGCCGGGCCGGCCGACCTCGAAGAGGCCGACCAGATCAGCGATGACGAACAGGACGCCCTCGACCAGGCCGTCTAGCTCGTCGGCGCGCTGCTCGTTCACGCCTGGGCCCGCGACCACCACGATCTGGTGGTGCACGATCACCCCGCCGAACGCCGCCCCCTCCAGCGAGATGTAGGGCTCGGCCGGGGCCACGTAGACCATCGGCGGCTGAGCGATCTCGGGGACGGTGCTGAAGGCGAAGTAGCCGGCAGCGGTCAGCGCGTCCTTGAGCTCGGTGCGCTTGGCGACCAGGGCGCTCACGCGAACCCCATGTCGGTGATCCAGCGGCTCAGCAGGCCGTAAGCGGGGCGCAGAGGGTCGGCGCCGATCCGCACCGGCACAGAGGCGCCGCCGTCAGGGGTGCTGAACTGCTGGGTGAGCACACCGTTCGGGGCACGGCGCTGGTTGAACAGCTCGACCGCGACCGCGAGCCAAGCCTTCTCGGCAATCACGGTCGGCAGGTCGGTCAGGTAGGTGGCGCCGGCGTACTGCTTGAGCAGCTCATTGGCGACGCTCACGCAGTTGCTGAGGACCGTATCGCTGACCGTCGCGGCCGGGACGTTGTTGAGCTCGGCGCGCAACTGGGTGGCGTCGACAGCCATGGCCCGGTCCTTCCTTCGAAGTTGGTTGGCGCTGCCGCCCGTCGACGAGGACGACGGACGGCAGCGCGTCCTTGGCGATCAGCCCTTCTTGGCCGGGGTGGCCTTCTTGGCGGTCTTCTCGCGGGTCTCGACGTTCCCGCCTGGGGCCGGCCGGGTCTCGACCTTCGGGGCGTCCTTGCTGCCGCCGGACGCCTGCTCGACGTGGCCGGCGGAGATCATGCCCTTGGCGACGTGGTCAGGCAGATCGATGGTCTTGCCGACTGCCGGCCAGGGGGCGCCGTTGTAGAGCCCCGTCTGGGCGACCTTGATGCGGACCTTCATGTGCTCTCTCCTTCGACGCTCAGTGGTCGGCGGGGGACGGCCGCCCAAGGTCTAGCCCTGGGCGGCCGTCACCTCAGGTCACGCCGCCGGGGTGGCGAGGTGCTTGACCGCGTTGGGGTCGATCGCGACCGAGCCCGTGCGGACGATGCCGCGGAACTTGGTCTGGTCGTTCTCGAAGCCCGCGTCGGTGGACCGCTCGAAGCGCAGGCCGCCCGCGATGCGGACGTACAGCGCCGACCAGTCACCGAAGAAGATGGGCTTCTTCGAGGCGGCGAACCCGTCGAACTCGGGGACGATCTTCACCGGCTTGCCGAGAACCATGTCCGGGTCGCCGGCGACCAGGGCCGGCTGCCACACAGGCTCGCCGGTCGAGGTCTTCAGCTTGCGGACCACGGCCGCGGCCTGGTCGTTCATGCCGAACATGGCGCCGGTCCGGTAGGCCGGGAGCACCGAGTGGAACAGGTCGATCAGCAGGTCGGAGCCCTGGCCAGCGGTGTCCTGCGAACCGAGGTTGGTCAGGACACCGGCCGGGCTGGTCACACCGGCGGTGGTGAACCCGGAGGCAGCAGCGGCGGCCGCGATGGCGGCGACCTTGTTGCCCAGGCGGCGTCCGGCGTTCCGGGCCAGGTAGCCCTCGAGGTCGAACGTGGCGTCCTGGATCAGCTCGTTCGGCACGTTGGTGATGAAGCCGTACTTGCTGACCGAGAGGTCCACCGTGGTGATGGTGGAGTCGGACTCGACGACCGGGTCGTTCGGGTTCAGGACGGCGCCGTCGACGTCGGCGTGCGCGGTCGCCTTCGGCATCGGGATGGTGTTGCCATCCGAGGTGTCGAACAGCGTCACGCCGGCCTGCAGCAGCTCGGAGGCCGCCAGGGCGTACTCCCACAGCTGGCCGTAGACGCCGGCCTTGCCCAGGCCGCCGGCGCCGGACATGTCGCGGCTCTCCTCGGCGCGGCGGCTCTCGGTGAGCCGGGTCAGGAGGCCCCGGACGGCCGGGATGTCGTAGGCGCCGCGGCTCTCGTCGCGGGCCCACTTCGCGAACTCGGACTCGGCGTCGTTGCCGCGCTCCTCGGGCTCGCGGCCGGTGACCTTGCGGAAGGAGTCCTCGAGCTCTTTCGCGCGGGTCTCGCCGTCGATGATCGACTGCGCCCGCGTGGCGAGGGCGTCCACCTCGGCGTTCATCGCGTCGAACTTGGACTGCTCCTCGCTCGAGAGGTCGCGGCCCTCCTGCACGGCGCCGCTGGCGAGGTTCTGCATGTCCTTGACGAGCGCCGCGCGGCGCTCCATGAGCTGGTCTGCCACGGAGGTCATGGCTGATCCCCTTTCCGGGACGAAGTTGGTTGGTGCTGGTCATCCCGGTGGGGTCGCCCTGCCGGATGCGCCGTGCCCCGGCGCTGGGGTGGTGCTGCTGCCCGACGCGGGTGGGTTCGTCCTGCCCGCGCGTAGGCAGTGGTCAGTGCTTGGCCTTGAGGGGGCTGAGGTCGACGGCCTTCGCCGCGGCCAAGGCGACGGCGGCCGAACGCTTCACCGGAGCGCCCCTGTCGGTGCGCTTGAAGAACTTGGTCAGCTCGTTGTGCTGGGCGAGCGAGCGGACCTCCTCCGGCGCAGCGTCGAACTTCTGGGCGAGGTGGCGCAGGGCGACGGAGGTGTCCTCGTAGGCCGGGGTGTTGACCGGTGCGACGTCCATGAGCCGGCCGGAGACCAGCGTGCGGAGTGGGAACCCCTGGTCGGTCGTCGTCCACTCCTCCTCGAACACCATGAAGGCGAACGAGGACTGGGCGACGTCGCCGCGCTGCACGAGCTCGTACACGTCGCCCCTGGCCGAGGGGAGGTCGACCTGGTAGTCGAGGCCGACGTCGTCGACCCCGAGCCGCAGGGTGCCGGCTTGGGTGGTGCCGAGCAGCATGTTGTCGTCGTGGTTGTAGCGGGCCACGACGCCGGGCCAGTTGTCGCCGCGGGACTTGTTGAAGAAGTTCGGGGCGATGCGCTCGACGAAGCCGCCGAGGTTCTGGGAGAACCGCTCGAACTTGGCGGCGTACCCACCGATGGTCAGGGCCTTGTCGGAGCCGGCACGGACCTCGACCCGCACCGACGTGAAACGACGCTCGGCGTCGGTCATGGCTGTTCCTTTCGTGTGTTCGGCTCCTGCTTGGGCGCAGGGACGTTGTGGCGGTCGCCGCCGGCCACTGGCGGGCGGTCCTCGAGCGCCCTGGCCTCGTCCACCGACAGGCGCCCGTCGGCGATCTGGGCGCCCGTGATCTCGGTGCGGGTCTTGATGTCGACGCGCATGGTGGCGTCGACGTTGAACTTCACGTACTGCCGGTTGGGCAGGAGCCTGGCGAGGGCGTTCTCGACCCGGACCAGGTAGGGCCGCATGTCCGATGCGCGGCGGATCTGCCGCAGCTCCTCGGTCTGGTAGGTCAGCGAGTTCGGGGCCGCGCCGCCGAGCTCGACCGGGTCGATCCCGTAGATCGCCGCGATCTGTGTGGCGGTCAGCTTCAGCGTGTCGATGAACTGCAGGTGGTTCGGGGGGATCTCGGGGGCCGTCAGGTCCCAGTCCTTGCCGGTGACGAACGGCTTGCCGAGCGCCAGGCGGGAGGTCAGTCGGTCGCTGACCTTCTCGGCGGCCGCGGCGTCGAGGAGCCGCTCGCTGTTGCGGAGCACCATCGGCGGGAGGCCGCCGCCGCGCTTCATGTCCGCGTATTCCTGGGCCGAGAGACCGGCGCAGGTGATCGAGGCGTAGTGCTCGATCGGGGACATCGCGATCCGCTTCCCCGACGGCACCAGCCATGGGATGTGCACGACGTTCGCGAACGGCACCGGGGCACCGAAGACGTACCACCGCTGCGCGGCTTCGCTCCACTCCCAGTCCCCGCGCTGCAGCCAGGTGACCGCGAGCGGGTAGCCCCAGCCGTCGACATCGCTGACCCAGCCGACGGCGTTGCCGTGCACCGCGAGCCCGTAGAGCGCCTGCCCGATCCACTGGTCGACGCCGATCCCGCCCGGCTCCTCGAGCCGGCTCAGGAGGCGAGGGAGCGGCATCTGGATGCGCTCGGCCTCGGACAGCTTGCGGTAGGAGTCCAACGGCAGTGTGGACCCGTAGTCGACGATGTGGCGGATCGCCGCGAAGACGGGGCCGAGGCGCGTAGCCCTGGTCTCGTTCGGCTGACGCGTGAAGCCGTCGGCGTCAACCCAGGACTGCATGGACCGCTGCTCGGTGCGGCCGCGGAAGAACAGGCTCACCGCGTCGACCGCCATGACACGAGCAGGGCGACCGCGCCGACGACGAGGAGAGCGGCCGGCGGCCACACGAACCAGGCGAAGCCGGCCAGGCAGGCAACGCCCAGGAGGTCGAGCGCGGTGGTCAGCATCGCTGCCTCCTTCACAGAATCGAGTCGAGCACGTCGTAGACGGGTGCGTTGTCGGCGGTCCAGCGGGCGATGGCGACTCCCTCGAGGGAGGAGATGTCGCCGGACTTCCGGGCGAACACCCGCCGCTCTCCGACCTTGCGCCAGCCGGCGGCGTCGACCGCCGTGTTGAGGTCGTCGTAGTCGCCGTGGGGTGACCGTGCCCTGCTCCACGGCCGTCCGGAGGTCGGAGCAGGACTGGACGAAGTCGTCGAGCCCCAGATACGTCAGCTGAACGCCCGCGTCCTCGAGGGCCGGGATCAGGAACGACGCCGGACCCTTCTTGTCGATCCCGACGGGGACGCCGCGCTCCACCTGGATGCGCTTGACCTCAGCGACGAACCGCTCGGCGTCAACGTCAGCTCGACACCTGAGCACCGACCCGAGGTGGTGCTTCCCGTCGTTGCCGACGGCGGCGCCGAGCGACAGCCACGTCTGGTCAAGGTCGGCCGCGATCCCGAGGGCGAGCGGCTCCCCGACCGGCTCCAGCGGCGTCTCGCCGTCCTCGCCGTAGCCGATGAAGCACCGCGACCAGGCGCCGGCAGTGAAGATCCCCAGGCCGCCAACCCGGTCCCAGATCCCCAGGCCCTCGCGCAGGAACGACTCCATCCCAAGGAGCCGCTTCATGCGCAACATGGCTCGGGCCGGCGTGCGGTGCGGGAACGAAGGGTTCGCCTTCGCCCACTGCTCCCGATCGGCGGGGTCCGCGTCCTCGTCGGCGCTGAACTCGACGTACAGGTAGTCCCCGGACTCACCCGAGAGCGCCTCGTGCCGCATGTTGAGGAACACGTCTGACGGATCGGTCGGCTTGGGCGGCGTGCCGATGAAGAACACCAGCGGGTTCGGGTGTGTGTTCGTCGCCGGGATCATGTCGTCCAGCGCCGACTGGGTGAGGATCTGCCCCTCGTCGAACACGATCACGGCAACCTTCTGGAAGCCACGGCCGAAACCCCGCTCGCGGGCGCCGAACAGGATCCGGGAGCCGTTGCGGAACTTGATGACCCCGTTGCCGCCCGGGTTCGTCGCCGAGACGATGTGCGGCCGCAGCTTGGGCTGCTCCACCATCGTCTTCATCGACTGGAACGTCTCGTTCGCGGTCGGGTAGCGGTGAGCCGTCCAGAGCACCAGCGTGCCCGGGTTCGCCAGGCACAGCGCGAAGATGATCGCGCCGATCAGGTAGGTCTTGCCCGACCTGCCGGGAGATCGACAGGACGACCGCCTCGGCCGCGTAGAGGTGGTCCTTCCGCTTACCGAGGATCGCCTTGCCGGCGCCGTCCTGCCAGGGGTCGAAGGTGATCCCGACCTGGAGGCAGGTATCCCGCACCGCCGGCCAGCCGGTAGAGACGATGTCCTTCGGCAGGACTACGTACCGCGCTGCCTCAGAGAGCGTTGGGGTCGAAGTTGTCATCTGGCGTGTCCATGGCCTTACCGATGGCGTCATCGCCCTCGGCCGACTCGACCGCCTTGATCTCCTTCACGATGTTCGCAGGCGGAGGGTCAGCGCGGCGAGCTCGCGCTTCGGGCAGTCGGGATCGGTGATCGCCTCGGCGATTCGGTCGCGCATCGCCTCGAGCAGGTCTCGCTCGGTCCGTTCTTCGCCGCGTCGGCAACCGACATAGCGACCTTCGCCTTCGGCTTCGGCGCTGCCTTCGGCTTCGGCGCTGCCTTCGGCTTCGGCGCTGCCTTCGGCCTTCGGCGCTGCCTTCGGCTTCGGCGCTGCCTCGGGCTTCGGCGGCCAGCGCGGCAATCGGCGTTGCAGTACTTCCGGTTGGGCCGGGCGTCCTTCGGCAGCGGGGTCGAGCAGAACGCGCAGCGTCGGCGTCGGGCTGCCATGAGTCTCAGAACCTCCCCGGATCGGTCGAAAGTGGCCCGGAGCGGGCCGACGTGCTGCAGACCTTCGGCCGTCGATGGGCTTGGCGGAAAACGCGTGTGTGTGCAGCGAGACTGCGGCGGTCTCTGCGACCTCCCTACCCAAAGAATCGAAGGCCTGTTCGAATCCCTGAAGGACTCGACCGTCGGGTCACAGCACGAGACGGCGGACTCGCGCTGCGCGCATCCGGTTGCCGCGGCTCGCCGCCTCCGAGAGGTTGCACCCGAGATGCGATGGGCCGAGGATCACGGTCCCGGTCTGGTCGTGGCTGATCGAGGCTCGATCGAGCGGTGAGATGTCGCGGCTCGAGCGCTTGCACTCCGACTCGACGCAGACCAGCCACTGGCCGGCGGCCTGTGCTCGTCGAAGCTGCTGGTAGGCGGCGCGGTACTCCGGCGTGCGGTGCTGGGCCTTGGCCATCTTTGCCTGACACCTCGCTCCGGCGGGGCTACCTTGGTCGGCGTGAAGAAGCTCGGGTTGCCCGCTGTCGTCGTCATGGCCCTGCTGCTCGCCAGCTGCGGTGGCGGCGGCGATGGTGGGCCGAGCGCCAAGGACCGTCAGCGGGCCCAGGACTTATGCGCGAGCGCGGGGCAGTACCTCGGGCGGGGCATGGACCTGGACCGGTACCAGAACCCCGACGGCTACCGTCTCTGCGTCAAGGATGCGGCCAAGGTCGCGGACTGCCTGGACACACCGGCCAAGTCGATGGGCGATGCGTGGGTGCCGGAGAACTGCGACAACGACGGCTACAACTGACCGCGACCCCAAGCCCTGTGCGGGTTCTGGGGTCGCGAAACTGGTCGACGCCAGTGTGCCCGACGGGGCCGGTGTGGTCAAGCGGTGGCGTCATTACTCGCCTTCCGGCGTGTCGGCCTCCTGCTCGGCGTTCTCGATGCGGATGTGCTCGGCCAGTAGTCCGATCTGCGTGCGGTCCCAGACCGAGCGACACTCGACGCAGAAGCCGGCCTGGAGTTCGAGGTTGATGCGCAGGCCGCCGCGGTGCTCGCAGACCGGGCAGGTACTGAAGGGTCGGTAGGCGGGCGTGTCCCAGCCGGTGATGATCCGGGCTTGGTGCCACCAGCGGCGGACGTCGTGCTCGATGTGGTGGGCCGAGCAGCACCAGGCGCCGTTCTCGTCGCGGTGTCCGCGGGGGCGGTCGCAGCGGTGGGTGTCGCGGAGGCCGTTGAGCCGCAGGAGGCGGGCGAGGGTCCCTGAGCCGGCGACCGTGCGTTGGGTGCGGTGGTCGATGGTGTCGGCTGGGATGACGCCTCCGAGGCGGTCGATCCACTCCCCTGCTTCGTCGTCGATGAGCATGAGGGTGTCGAGCGCTTCGATGCGTGCTGCGGGCTTGGAGACGGGGCCGCTGCCGGATTCGGCGCCGGTGCGGGCTGGGGTGGCGCCGAGCAGCTGGTGGACGAGGGCGGGGACGCGGGTGTGGTGTCGTCGTGACCAGCGGGTTCCGCCGAGGTCGACGGCGTACTCCTCGGTGTGGGTGTGTGGCCGGGTCAGCTCGGCCATCATCGTGTGGATGTCGGGCTCGTCGGTGGTCACTGGGTCTCCGGGGTGTGGTGGGCGTGGTCGCGGAGTTCGCCGACGATGGCGGCGACTTGGTCGCGGGGTAGGCCGCGGCTGGGGCGGGCGGTGGTTGCGGGTCCGTCGGCGCCGATCTGGTCGGCGCGGCAGGAGGGGCAGACGCCGGCTTTGAGTGCGGTGCTGTGGGTGCGGCAGTACTGGGCCCGGGTGGCGAGTTGTTCGAGTGCTGGTTCGCGCCAGTAGGTGGGGTTGGTGACGACGACGCTGGGGGTGTGGGCGGTGCGGTCTTCGGCGCCTCGGGTGAAGGCTCGGATGACTTCGACGAGCTGGCGTTGGTTGACGCGTGCGATGGCGGCGTGGATGCCGGGGATGTCCCAGCGTCGTGCGCCGTGGGGGCGGCAGTCGGCGATGAGTGGGGCGAGCCAGTCGGCTTGCTGGCGGGAGACGCTCATCGGGACTGGTCCATCCATGACCTGGGGCACGGCGGCAGCCCGTGGGTTATCCACAGGCCCGGGTCGCGAAGCCTCGCGCGGACCAGTGAGGGTCATGGATGGGTGACCACCGTCTTCCCTTCCCTCACTCCCTTGTTCCCGTTGTTCCCTTGTTCCGGGGGTGAGTGCTCAGTGAGTCCTCCGTGCGCGAGTCAGTGAGTCCGACAGTGAGTCCGTGCGCGTCTGGGGTGAGTCGGTCATCACCACAGCCCGTCCGGCTCATGGATCGGGCACGGCGGGAGCTTGCTCTTCGTCGGCCGGTTGATCTTCTGGGTGGGCTCGGAACTTGGGCGTGTGCATGTAACGGACGCCGGCGACGACGTAGCGGCACAGCGCGGGGTCGTCGTTGGGCTTGAGCTTGGGCCGGGGACGCCCATGAGGTCGAGCCAGCCGGTCATCTTCTTCTCGGTGACGTCGCGGTCGAGCGGGAAGCACTCGGCCAGGACGAGGCGGGGGTCGTCGACGCCGCGGCCGGAGTCGTCGAGGTACATCGAGAGGTAGTGCCAGGCGAGGCGGACCTCGCGGGGCCACGAGGCGAGCGTGAGCGACTTGGGCGCCTCGGC